>NZ_BOQD01000008.1 GCF_018332515.1 Bacillus hominis
TTTTTCATTCTTGTAAACTGAGTTTGCATAATAAAATTATTGTTCTCTAAATTGATAGTGATTTGTATAAACAATCCATATCTCGCCAAGCATATGCTATTTCTTCTATATTTAGTCTTTCTAAAAATTTTGTATCAATTTTTTCAGGATTATATTTTTCATAAAATTTTTTAGAAGGATTATTAGAGACAACCCAAACCAAAAGAGATTGCATATTATTTTTTTTACAATCTGATAGTAAAGCTTGAAATAAACGTTGTCCTATCTTCATTCCTTGATACTCTTGTAAAATGTATATTGCATATAATTCCCCATCACAATTATATGTCCCCGTTCTTTCAGCTCCACCATCGATAAATCCGATGATTTCCCCATTTAACGTCTCTGCTACAAACCTATATTGGTTCTTATCATCTTTTTGGAAGATGCTTTTCCACAGGTTTTCTCGTTGTTCATACGTTATATTGTCTAAAACCCCGTTAGAAAATATCCCTTTATACGTTGTTTTCCAGCTTTCCACATGCACTTTTGCTATACTTGCAATATCATTTTTCGTTGCCCTTCGAACATGTATCTCCATCACTTGTATCCCCCTTTGTAATTAATTATAGTAAAATGTTTCTTTTCATTAAAAAAAGAGTGAATTTTCATCACCCTTTTCAATCTTTTTTATCTACTTTCAACTTCAACAGATACGACATGATCGATTTCTTTTAGAGAACTATATAACTCAGTTGTATATAAATCTTCTGGAGCTAAAATTACCATTTCTAATTGCTGAGATGCTCCATTATCAATATCTTTAATTTTCACTCGCTTCACTTGCATATTTAAATTTTTAATTTGCTTAAAAATCCCATCTAACTCTCGATGCTCGTTCACGGTAATCTTTATTGATAAGTCCTTTTGTCTCAATGAATACGGTCCTGCAATTTTCACAATTTGAGGAAGTACATTGATTGCTAAAATGATTAAAATCATTGCAACCGTCGCTTGTATATAAAACCCTGCTCCAATCGCAATACCTAAAGCTGAAGCAGCCCATACCATTGAAGCTGTCGTTAATCCAGAAATAACGTCATTACTTCTTCGTAAAATTACACCTGCCCCAAGAAAACCGATACCACTAACAATTTGGGCAGCTAATCGCATTGGATCCATATTCGTATGACCCGGTACAGAATATACATTTACAGATTCAATTGAAACCATTGTAATTAAACAACTTGCTACAGAAATAACCATACTTGTTTTCACACCAAGCGGTTTATTCTTTAGCTGCCTATCTATCCCGATGAATAATCCTAAAAAGAGTGCTAAACCTAATTTGAATAAAAACACATATGACATATTTCATTCTCCTTACTTTACAATGTTTTCCTTTGAATAATACACTATAACTCTTTTATGATATCAATTCCAGTCTTTTCTATTCATTTAACGACAAAAGCCGAAAAAACATTTTTCACAATGTTTCCCCGGCTTTTTTATTACGATTAAGGTCATTCTTTATTTTTGTTCTTTAGTCTTAATCTGTGCATCTTTGTAAAATGCTAATTTACTGTCATTATACTCTTTTGTGTATTTGTTAAATTGTTCTTTCGCCTTTTGAGCTTCCACATTTAACTCATTAACAGTTTTAACTTTTTCACCAATTTCTTTTAACTTCGTTTCTTTTACTTTTAATTTTTCATACAGCTCTTTTTCAGTCGCCAAGGCTTTCGTGTAATCCTCATTCATCTTTTGAAATGCATCATAACGGTTTTTATACGACTCTTCTACTGCTTTAGCTTGTTTTTGCAATTTCTTATCTTCAAGCTTCTCTATATTGCTTTGAACTGATTTCGTCTCCTTCTGAGCTTTCTCTAACAGTTCTTTCTCGTTTTTCAATACTGTCTCACGCTCATTTACATTTGCAGTAGCTTCCTCTATCTTTTTCGTAACTGCTTCATTATGTTCTTTACCTTCTTGCAAAATTTGAGAATATAATTCTTGCCCTTGCTTTTCTAATTGCTCTAACTTTTTCGTATCATCAGCTAACGATTTTTCTTGTGTCGCTGCTGTTTCAAAAGCCGTATATAAATTTTCTTCTGGTTTTTCACCGAAACAACCTGATAATAATCCTACTGATAATGCTCCAACTACTGCTATTTTTCCATACTTCAACTTCAATTCCTCCAATTACATACGGTTATCGTGCCAGAAATTCACTGGGAAGTGATTCTCTTCATGGTATGACTCAAATTCATAACCTTTTTCTTTTAGACCCTTCAAAATTGCTGGCACAGCAGCAACTGATTGCGGGTGAATGTCATGCATTAAAATGACTTCTTGCGGTTTTGTTGCACCAGCTAATACATTTTGAGCGATTTGCGCTGCCGCTGCATCAACTGGTACTTTATTGTATTTCCAGTCTAAAGAGTCAATTGTCCAGTCCCACACTTTCAAACCATCCTCAACTACTTTATTTCGGAGACCTTCATTTAAACCAGGCATCGATCCGTATGGAGGACGTGTTAATTTAGGGGCTTTCCCAATAATATTTGCGATTAAGCCTTGATCTTCTTTCATTTCATTAACATACTCGCCATTTTTATATAACTTCGCAAAACTGTGTGTCATACTATGCATTCCAACATAATGTCCTTCTGCATTTTCACGTTTTACTAAATCAGGAAACTGTTTCACATTCGCACCAATTAAAAAGAATGTCGCCTTCGCATCATGCTGTTTTAACATATTTAATAATTCAGCCGTATATTTTCCTGGCCCATCATCAAATGTAAGATAAGCAACTTTTCTTTCCATTCCGTTAAAACGACTTGGTGCCGTTTTATTCATTTCAACTTTTGATTGTTCACTTGCAAGCTGCACTATATTTTCTTGCTTCGCAACAGCTTTTGCTGGTGAAGTAATAGATTGAAACATGAAATACCCAATAGCTACTACTGCAATCGCTATTAAAACAACTACAACTCGTTTAATTTTAAAAGCCTTTTCCATTCTATCGAATCCCTCTCCCTATTAATCTCATATATAAATCACCCAATATAATTATACATCTATTTATTTTATTACACTATATAAACAGACTTTATATGTATTATAATGGAAGTTTTATCAAAATTGTTGTACTCTTTTCATGCCAATTCTTAATTGTACTATGTACAACGTTCAAGAAGATTTGTTTTAAATTTGCAATGAGATGAATCTATTTTCTCTACTTTAGGAGTCAATTACCAATTCTTCTTCTCTAGTATATCGTACAATTGCACCTTTTGTTTATATAAATTTAAATGATTTAAATATAGACTTGAAAAATTCAGTAGCTTTTCTACTAAAAAACAAATGAAGCAATCCATTTCCATAAAAAAAGATTGGCTGAGGCCAACCTTTTTTATACTTATTCATTTCGAGTTGATTTTGGTGTAACACCTAAATGCTCATTTAACTTATTCGAAATATCTTTTACATTTTTTTCGTTTGGAATGTAATAATAAATACCACCAATACGTTTATCGGTACCTTCAATTTGCATTTTTTCCATTTGCAGGTCAGATCCAGCCATATTTCTCGTAATAGCAAGCATATCATCAAATGTTAAGTTTGTTTTCATGTTGTTATCCATTGCATCAAGTAAAGAGCCCATTTTGCTAATTGATTGAACAGACATAGCTTTTTTCGCAATTGCTTCAATTACAAGTTGTTGTCTTTGACCACGCATTGCGTCACTGTCAATTTTACGCGTTCTCGCAAGTGCAAGGGCTTGTTCACCATTTAAATGTTGGTAACCTTTTTCTAAATGAATCATACCTGCTTGGTCTTTACTATCTTGTTCTGTGAAAGTAACCGGTACATCAATATCAATACCACCAATTGAATCTACAATTTGTACAAATGACTCAAAGTTAAACTTCACATAATAATCAACTGGAACATTTAAAAATCTTTCCACTGTATCTCTTGTACTTTCAACACCACCAAATACGTGTGCGTGTGTAATTTTATCTAATTTCTTTCTAGATGGAATATAAACACGTGAATCACGAGGAATACTTACTAATTTAACGGATTTATCATCTTTATTAATTGTCGCTAATAAAAGTGCATCTGTTCGAACCGCTTCGCCATATTGGCTTTTTCTCATGTCACTTCCGTCGACACCCATGATTAAAATCGAAATATTATCCTTTAAAGGTTCCACTTCTTTGTCCCTTTTTGATGACTTATCAATTTTTGCATATGCATCACTTACAACAGCTTTTGCTTTGTTATATATAAACGATCCATATCCTACTCCTCCAAAAATAAGTAGGAAAAATGGAATTAAAATGAACCATTTTATTGTTTTTCTTTTAGAACGTTTTTTACTACTTCTCGTATTTTGTTCTAATTCAGAGCTCATGTTCATTCTCCTCTCTTTCTCTTTTCCTAGTATAATATATGTCTAGTAATCTTCATATTGAATTTCCTTTCAATCACCTTACATTTTTGTAAGGTTACTTCATAAATTCAATATGTATTCCATTTCACATTATACTCTCGTGCTTATTTTTAGCAAGTCACTATTTATCAACTTCAAAAATTCAACACTTCAAAACATTCGAATTTACAAATTTATCATTCTTTTATTTGCGGGTAGTAAGATTTTCACCTCGCAATTTAGCCATCACCAATCAAGTTTTTGCCGTGAAATCTTGATTGGTGATGGCTAATAATCAGTGAGGGATAAATCCCCCCACTGATTAAAGTTGCATTTTATTATTTCTCATTTGGTGTGTATATCATTTGCTTCCCATGATTATAAATTAAAGCTGACTTTGCTTTTATTTTCGTTTTTTCTATTTCCACATCATCATTAGAGAAATTCACAATGATTTTAATATCTTTTCCATATGAAGCAGATTGTACTAGCTTATCTTCTGACAGATATGCAAAGGCCGTCATTTCTTCTTTTACTGCCTTTTCATGAACATCATTCCAAACTTTCAGATGCTCTGTAATTTCTTTTTTATGCTTATTCCACTCTACTTCATCTAAATGGTACAACGGAGGAACATTATACAATAATTCATATAACATACGATTTCCAACCTCGTCCTTTACCTTCAAACTTCCCCATTCCCAGTGGTGCGTTGTAATAACCGAATCATTGTATACTAGTTTATATAATGGCACCGAATATACTGGATTTAAATATACTTGCTTATATTCTTCTTTCAACGGTACTTGTTTTGCATATTTTTCTGGAACATTTTGATTTGGTGACCAATACCCACCGACATAATACGGACTTGTTTTATTTTTCCTCATATCTTCATCGTCCCATTTAATTACAGGCGTTTCAATTCCGTGCGCAAATGCAATTGTACTACTTGCAAAATCATTTCCACCTTCAGAACCTACTACCATCCCTTTTTCTTGCGCGATATAATCCATTCGTTTTAATCGTGCTTTTAAATCTTGTTCTTGTGTCGTTACATGTTTTGTTGAATAATCATCATAAATTTCACCCGTCGCATCACAATCAATAAACCATGAATTATATTTAGGGCCATTTTGTAATATATCGTTCATTCGTTCTTTTACACTAGGAAGTGATAATGTCGGATTTAGTTTTCGTCCTCTCCCTAAAAACCCTTGCACCTTTTCTCCATTTTTCTTCGTTACAGTTGCCTCTTCATATAACGATGGATCATTAAAAGATGCTGTATTCCAATTCTTATCACCTTTCTCATGAATTGAGTGATAAGAATCATACGGACCAATTAAATACCCCATTTTCTTAGCTTCTGTAACGAAATTAGGCTGCATATATCCTTGTTCCCAGTTCGGTAGACCAATCCACGCTTTGTCTATTCCTGCTTCTTTCATTTCCTTTATAATATCTGTCCCATCTGCGTTACCCCATTTACTTACTTCTTCAACCGCATCACCGAGTATCGACTTTAATAAATGCTTATTTAAGTTATATAACTCCACCTTCGATAAGTTATCTACACCTTTTTTTAATAACTCACTAGCCTCCTGATCAACTTTCGGGAAAATATCCTCTTTATACAATTCCTTCATTGATAATGCTTCGTTTACATAACGCAAAATAACATTTTTTTGATACTTATCAATGAAATCTTGTTTACTTACTTGTTCAAATACATTCAGTTCTCCAGGTTCTGAACTATTCTTTTGAATAAGCTCTTTTATATGGCTAAACAGCGGGCTATTTATTTGCTCCCTTAGCTTTGGCCAATTTACGTTACTTTCTGATAAACCATTTTGATTCCAAAAATAAAAATGACCTGCACCGTAAAGTTTTTCAATTTCTTTGTTTTTTCTAGCCTTTTCTTGTAATGTTTTAAATTCACCTTTTTCAATAACATTGTCCTTGTATAGTTTTGCGATACTTACTGCATCATTATTTGTCACATATAATTGAAAGCCATATGTTTTATTTTTATTTATACTCGGGAATTCATGTATAAAATCAAACCCTATTTTCGGGTCCGAATGAAATTTCAATTCATTATTAAACATATTGTTCGCAATATATACAATCGAATATTTCGACCCATTTAATGCGAAAAATTTCATGGAAAATGATTCAGCAAATGAATATGCATCATCCTTCAAAAACTTCTTCCAATTCTCATCATTACTTGGAATTTGCTTACCTTCCCATAACGGAAGTGTATAATTTTCAGCTTGTACTTTCGGCCATGTAAAACTTTCTGCACCAGTCGATTCCACTTCAATATTTAAGTGATCTTTTTTCTTTTCTAAGTTTACTTTTACTTTTTGATCTGGATATTCCCACGATGTGCGATCCTTGTCTTTTTTCAAATTCGACACCTTCATTTTCGGTAACGGTTGTGATGCCCGTTCCTTTATACCATCATGTTCTACAGTTAACGTGAACGTCTCTGGATTTACATCGTAAGTAAAATCTTTATACGTCGCTTTCTTTATTTTAGACTCTTGTAAAGCATCATTACCTTTTACATCACACCCGACTAAAGTCGAAAATGACATAGTAGTAAGAAGACATATTGCTATCATTTTTTTCATCTTCTGCACCTCCACCACTGAATATACAGGTGCTTTGTTACAGGAATGTGGCAAAAAATAATAGGACTGTCCCAAAATCCGAACTTTGAAATGGAGCTATGTTCTTATTAAGTAAATTTACTACAGTACATGAAATTATATCGACTTGGCTACAAAATATCACAATAATATCCTACCTATTAACAAGAGAGGGCCGTCCCAAAAAACTTTTTGGACGGCCCTCTTCAAAGTATAAAAATAAGTTCATTTTCACTAATTATGAGTTCAAACAAATCAAGATTTAAACAAACTGTCCTTAACTGAAAAAGTAACTGTATATAATATAGCCTAAAACTAGCACTAAAATTACTATCCCTGTATCTTTCCAATTCATGCCACCTGCCATATCAACAGGGCTACCTGATTCCGATCCATTGAGCCCATCACTCAAAGAACCAGTAGGATTATTTTTCAATTCACTTTGTCTTATGCGTTCTCTTTTTTCTTCTGGTGACTCTTTTGAACTCATATAATCACCTCCAGAATTAATACGCTCTTTACTCAAACATACAAATTAATGTTCATTTTATATTCTCTTTTTAAAACATTATTCCTCCCGAAAAATCCCCGTTAAAATAGATTCCCCATAACTTAAAGAAAGCTAGCAATGCTAGCTTTCTTTATAATTCAATACGTTCTTCTTTATTTACAGTAATCCCTTTATGATCGATTTCAAGTTCACATACGTTCATAGTTGTAAATACTCTCGCTAGTTGCTCAGCAATTTCTTGACGTTTCTCATACGGCGTTAGTATAAAAACTGATGGTCCCGCACCACTAAGCGCTGTGCCATATGCTCCGAATTCTTTTGCACATTTACGAATTGATGGTAATAACGGTACAAGTTCTAAACGATATGGCTCATGGAAATGATCTCTTTCCATCATTTCACCTACAACTTCCCACTTCTTTTGACATAACGCAGCTACTAATACGTTACTTATCGCACTAGCCTTAACCGCTTCATGAAACGGAAACATCTCTGGTAATACAGATCGACTTTCGTCCGTATTTAGCTCTTCATTTGGAATAAGAGAAATTACGCCTAACTCCTTGCTTTCAATCCTTACGACCGAAACATTCTTTCCATCAAGTGCTCCGATTACAGTTCCACCTAAAATAGAAGCAGCAACATTATCTGGATGTCCTTCAAAATTTGTAGCAATTTGAACTTTTTGATCAGTTGTTAAATGTAAATTTCCAAGTTGATTCGCAAGTTCTATACCTGCTACAATTGCTGATGCACTACTTCCTAACCCTCTTGTCAGCGGAATATTACTAGTTACTTCTATTATATGGGGGGATAAAGAAGGACATACTTTACATGCCGTGCTAACAATTAAATTTTTATCATCTTTTGGAATTGAATCGTCAAAGGAATGTATAACTTGCCATTTATTAGCTTCTCCCTTTACACTCACTTCTAAATATAATGACAAAGCTATTCCAACGGAATCAAATCCTGGTCCAACATTTGCTGTACTAGCAGGAACACGAACGCTTAATGGTATCACGACATAATCACCCCTTTTATATGATCTTTAATTTGTTCTATATCATTTGAAACACTTGCAATGTCTATTTTATTAGAAGAAATAGCAATATCAGGATCTTTCAAACCGTTTCCAGTTAATACTGCAACAACTGTTTCGCCTTTTTTGATTTTTCCAGATTGAACATGTTTAATTACGCCTGCTAATGAAGCATTTGATCCTGGCTCAGCGAAAACCCCTTCCGTTTTTGCTAACAATCTATACGCATGTAATATTTCTTCATCTGACACCATATCTATTTCACCATTGGACTGCTCTGCAGCCTCTACTGCATACGACCAACTTGCTGGATTACCGATGCGAATCGCTGTTGCAATTGTTTCAGGTGCCTCAATGACATGTCCTTTTACAATTGCTGCTGCTCCTTCCGCTTCAAAACCGTGAATTCTTGGTTTCTTATAGCCTTTTTCTTTCTCATATTCACAGAACCCTTTCCAGTATGCTGTAATATTACCCGCATTCCCAACAGGGATAGCTAAAACATCTGGTGCACTTTGCAACTGGTCACAAATTTCAAACGCTGCTGTTTTTTGTCCTTCAATTCGATAAGGATTCACTGAGTTTACTAATGTAATTGGCTCTTCCGCAGCGATATTTCTTACAGCCTTAAGTGCATCATCGAAATTCCCTTCTATTGAAATAATTTCAGCTCCATAAGCGACTGCTTGTGCTAATTTCCCATGCGCAATCTTTCCTTCCGGGATTACGATAATACATTTCATTCCGAGGCGTGCCGCATACGCGGCAGCTGATGCTGACGTATTACCTGTTGATGCACAAATGATTGCCTCCGAACCTTCTTCCTTCGCCTTTGCAACTGCCATTACCATACCACGATCTTTAAACGAGCCTGTCGGATTCGCTCCTTCATACTTCCCGTATAACTGAATCCCTAATTGTTTTGATATATTTAATAATGGAATAAGGGGTGTATTCCCTTCCATTAAGCTTACGTCAGGTGTGTTTTCATTCACTGGTAAATAAGAAGCATATTGTTTTAATAGTCCTTTATACATATTGTTTTTCCTCCTCAATAATATAGTAACTGTTTATTTCACTTGCGACAGCTTCTATCGCTCCTAAAACTCGTTCAAATTGATACTTTGAAGTTTGATGTGTCACAACAACGACTTCTGCAAGTTCCCGGTTTAAAGGTAATTGGATAACTTCTTTTAAACTTACAGAATAGTTAACGAAACATTCTGTTACTTTTTGCAACATCCCTGGCTCATCTCGTAATGAAATACGTAAGAAATATTTCGAAACAACTTCTTCATCTCCTTGTAATTCGTAAGGCACTGGTTCTTTTAACGCACTTTTATTTTTCGGAACTTGATTCATATTTTTAACGATTGAAATAATATCACTTACTACAGCAGATCCAGTCGGTAACTTCCCAGCTCCAGGTCCATAAAACATCACTTCTCCTACTGCTTGACCGTGAACATACACCGCATTGAATTCATTATTTACATTCGATAACGGGTGATGACTTGGTAATAAAGTCGGTTCTACGCTTAAATGAATGGCTGATCCTTGTTTCTCTGCTTTACCAATTAACTTCATAGTAAATCCTAATTTTTCAGCCATTTGTAAATCTTCTTTTTCAACCTTTCGAATCCCTCTTACTTGCACATCATCTAAAGAAACATTCATCGAAAATCCTAAGTTTGCAAGTATTGCTACCTTTCTCGCCGCATCTAGCCCATCTACATCTGCTGTCGGATCTGATTCTGCGAATCCTAATTTTTGCGCTTCCTGTAAAGCCTCTTCATAAGACCATCCCTTTTGACTCATCTTTGTTAACATATAATTTGTTGTTCCATTTACAATTCCCATTATTTTTTCAATTTGATCTGAAGCTAATCCGTCTGTTAATCCTCTTAACACCGGAATACCACCCGCTACACTTGCTTCATAACATAGATCACAATCATTTTCGTTTGCCAGTTGGAGAAGCTCTGCACCGTATACAGCCATTAAATCTTTATTTGCTGTAACGACATGTTTCTTGTTTTGTAAAGCCTTAACAATATGCTGTTTTGCTTCTTCAATTCCGCCCATTACCTCTACTACAATATCAATATTTGAATCATTTAGAACTTCATCGACATTACTTGTTACTACGATTCCATCAATGCAAACATCACGTTCTTTTTCTAAATCACGTACAACGACTGTCTTTACCTTTACTTCATATCCTGTATTAAGAGCGATTTTTTTATAATGTTCTTTCAAAATATGGACAACACCACTTCCGACCGTACCTAAACCGATTACTCCAACATTAATTACATTATTCATCTTCTAATCTCCTCCTAAAATTTTATTTTTCGCTTTTATCAATCACCTTGCTCTGCCATTTTCCCATGCAGGTGGTGGTTATTTCCGTACGTACTAATCGTTTCATGTTACAGCACCTCCCTTCAAAGTAATAAAAAAACACACTCATCCCTAGGAAAGGGACGAATGTGTTTTCGTGGTTCCACCCTTGTTCCAACCTAGACTTATTTCCTTCTAGATTGCTCAAGTTCAGATAACGGCTGATACCGTCAATAATTACTAGATTACTCGTTCACTATTGAAGTTCAAAGGTGGTAAAACCATTTCTCGTGTTAGGAAGCTCACAGCCTTGGCTTCCCTCTCTGTAAACCGTAAAAATGATTTCATGTCCTTATCGTTACTTTTTCGTTCATGTTTATTTGTTAACTCATTATACTCGCATAAAAAACAAAATCAATATATTTTTTAATTATTTTAAATTTTCAATCTTAAAACCTATAAAAAAACACACTCATCCCTAGGAAAGGGACGAATGTGTTTTCGTGGTTCCACCCTTGTTCCAACCTAGACTTATTTCTTTCTAGATTGCTCAAGTTCAGATAACGGCTGATACCGTCAATAATTACTAGATTACTCGTTCACTATTGAAGTTCAAAGGTGGTAAAATCACTTTTCGTGTTAGGAAGCTCACAGCCTTGGCTTCCTTCTCTGTAAACCGTAAAAATGATTTCGTGTCCTTGTCATTACTTTTTCGTTCATGTCTATTTGTTAACTTATTATAGTTATCAAATTTTTAAAAAGCAAGCCTATTTTTATTAACTATTTTCAAGATAATTTTTTATTATATTTCACAATAGCATTTCACAAAGACTACTCTTATTACGTATCCTACAACTTCGCAACTTATAAATCAGCTGTTCACACATGAAAATCTCATTCTAAAACGAAAAGATCCCGCTCTCACTGAAACTATATTAATAAAGGAATTTTCAATACAATCTTTTCGTATAGCTTTCTTCTAAAGAGCGTGCAACATCCTCTTCTGAAGTATTAACTTTCGCATGCTCCAGCAACATTTTTGCAGCAGAAGGTAACTCTTTTTTATTTAACCAAGATTCTGGATCCCACATCTTAGAACGAATAAAAGCTTTTGCACAGTGAATATAGCATTCTTCTATTTCAACAACAATTCCGAGTAAAGGATTACGTCCATTCGCCTGCATTTCTTTTAATATTTCTTCATCGCTTGTAATATATGCTTTACCGTTTATTCGGAGTGTTTCCCCAAGACCAGGAATAAAAAAGATTAACCCTACGTGCGGATTTGAAATAATATTTAAAATAGAGTCTATACGACGATTTCCCGGTCTTTCTGGAATGACAATTTTATTTTCATTTAATACGTATATAAATCCAGGTGCATCCCCTCTTGGCGAAGCATCACACTCTCCTAATTTATTTGCAGTAGATAACACTAAAAAAGGAGATTTAGACAGAAAATCTACACAATGATAATCAAGTGATGAAATAACTTTTTTCAAGGCCCGCTCACTTGGTTGCCCCAATATTTGTCGTAATTCTTCCTCTGTTGAAATAATCGATTTTATTTCCTTACTTTCTATCCCCACTTATACCCACTCCTTTTTCTTTATTTTCCCAAAATTCAATACGAATATTGTATAATAAAATTTGCAGAAAGGGGAATTAAAATGACAGAGTGGTTAACGATATTTGATACTGAAGGAAATACACTTGGAAAAAAATTACGTGATGAAGTGCATCGCGATGGCGATTGGCACGAAACATTTCATTGCTGGTTTATAGAAAAAGATGATGAAGATATGTTCTTATATTTCCAATTACGCTCTAAAAATAAAAAGGAGGCTCCAGGTATATGGGATATTACTTCTGCTGGACATATTATGCATGATGAAGATGTACAAATTGGCGGTCTTCGTGAAATTGAAGAAGAATTGGGGCTTTCCTTTCAAACTACTGATTTAGCATACAAAGGAATCTTTAAAATAGATTATGAAATTTCAAATCTTATTGATCGTGAGTTTTGTCATATGTATTTTCACAATGTAATAAAACCACTTCCATTTGCACCAGGTGAAGAAGTAGACGATGTGATGAAAGTACATGCAACTACTTTTCTACAACTATTAAAGAGAGATATTTCATCTATAACGACTATTTCTGCTCTAAACAGTAAACCGATAACGATAACATTTGAAGATATTTATCCGTATGATCTTGAATACTATGAATTTGTTGTAGAGCAAGGAAAAGAATTGCTAAAAAATAATAGTTTGTAATTAAAATATGACTCCTAGCTTATATTACGCGGGAGTCATGTTTTGTTTTTTATTATTGTTCAAGTATCTTCAATCTTTTCTCTACTCGTATAAATAAGCGAATGATTAACAATAGCATAACAATCATAATCGCTATCATTGTATGTGGATATCTAAACAGTATACTAATAACACTTCCAATTAACATCATGATGAATCCGTTTTGCTTCATCACTTCTGCACTATACCTGTTACCCTCATCCCATAATTCCTTATTTTTCATAGATCGTTTCGTACGATAACCATATGCCGCGTTAATATCTGTCGGTGGATTTTTTTGAAGAATAAGTGCAGCAAGTATAAATATAATACCAATCAATAGGCTCATTCCTATGTTTACTAGTGCATCAATCAATTATATCCCCCCTAACTTACACTTTCATTATACTATACAACTTTAAAAAATCCCAATTATTAACATTTTTATTTTCTCTCTTTAGATGTCTGAAACATACTTGGAAGTGTTACAAAACGTGCTCCTTTCGTTTTTAACTGCGGAATGATTTTGTCTAGTGCATCTACAGATCCTTGTAAATGCCCACCTGGAGTTGAATGTTGCAGTATGACACTACCAGGAAATGAATTCCCTAACACATTATTTGTAATCGTATCAGCACTTACACCTTTCCAATCAACTGTATCAACACTCCACTGTACAATCATAAAATTTTGCTCAGTCGCCCAATTCAATTGATTTTCAAGTATTTCACCATACGGCGGACGTATAAATTTAGGAGCATAGCCAGCTAAACGTTTTAATATTTCTTCTGTTTTTATAATTTGATTCCGGTACTCGGCCTCATTTACTTTCGCTAAATTCGGATGATTATACGTATGATTACCAATTACATGCCCTTCATTCGCGATACGCTTTACTACATTCGGAAACTTTTCTGCATTTTCACCAAGCAAGAAAAAAGTTGCTTTCACATTATGGTGTTTTAACTTATCTAAAATTTTTGGCGTAAATACTAAATCTGGTCCATCATCAAATGTAAGAGCTACTTCCGCTTTATTGTATGGTCCTGAAAATGCATACGCATATTTCTCAACCCATGAAAAAGGTGTCCATGATCCACGATCTTCTTTTATTTGAACTTCATAATTTTGAGGAACATGTAAAGCGTATGGCAATGAGCTTATATAGTCTCCATAATAAAATGGAGGATATGGCATATAAGCATACGAAATATCTCGTTCTAGCCCCGATTGAAATGGAACGAACATTTCTGGTGAATAAAAATAATACATGATAAAAACCTCCCTAAAATTTCATATGTGATTCAGCTGCACTTTGTTAGAGAAATTCTTATTCATAAACAAAAATAAGACTGTCCATAATTAGGACAGTCTTACTGCTTTATAAAATTAATATATCGTTGTACTATCTTTTGGCAAAGCTTTCACATGCTTTAAATAGCTCGACACTTTGTCATCGTCATCTTGCGGATATTGATATTCATAAGTGTTAGCAATTTCGTTCGCAACTTCTCTAAATAAATCACCCATTACAAAGAACGACTCCCAAATATTTTCATATTCTGCATTTGAAAATATCTTTTTAAATTGCTCCCACATATCTTTGTCAATATATTGCTCGAAGTGTTTCCCAAACTTCCCTGTATTAACTGTAAAGTCTGTTTTCATACCAACATGCCATTCTAGCATTACGATTAACATATCTCGTACTGGACCATCAAGCATCCCTTTCACATAAGAAAGTTCCTCTCTCCATAACCCTTTTGCTACATTCGTACTACACCACCAAAATTCATTACAGCAATCCAAAAACTCTTTTTCTGTAGGCTTTTTTATCATGTAATCATTATCGTTTGCTGGTGCAAACTCACCAATACAATTATCTTTATCAAGAAGCAATTTACTTAAACTATCTTGTCCAACGAATGTATTTATTAAATTAACTGGAACTAGCGTTAAATCAATTCGATTCCCATCCATGAACTGCATTAAATATGGAAATTTCCCGTTCTCATCAGCTGGAAGTAACGACATTTCTTCCGGCATTTGGACAATCATTATTTCTCCAAATCTATGAATCCAATTATGATTACACGTAAAAGATTGTATATCTTTTACAACATAAATAATATCATAGTCTTGAAAACAATCTTTTTTCACATTTGGATTTACACGCGATCCATTCATGATGACTGCTCGAATTCTTTCATCTTCTTTTGCTGTATTTATAATTAAGTCTAGCATTTCTTTTTCAGTTCTCATCTACTTATATCCTCCAATTTTTTAATATAAAATATAGTGTTATGTATAATGGAGGTCCACGAGCTAAATGCGTTACATATTATAATTTTTGAAACTTCTTTTTCATCCCTTTTACCTCCTTACATCGCTCTTTTACGACTACCATTACAAAAAATTGTATCCTTTACTTCCCTACCGTTTGAAACGCTGTAGCACTTACACACATGAATCAATAGCTATTAATTCATAGAAACGGCCTATCTCTTTTTAATGCTTTTCTACCATATACATTTAATTATACCGAAAGTTATGTTTCAAACAAAAAATAAAAAAGGGACACCCACTCCATTACAGAATAGATGTCCCTTCTTTGTTTAAAAATTTAGCCCTTACGGATTAGTAGACCAAAGTCCAGCAGATTTAATAAATGTACGTTTATTTAATTTCAGCTGCGCTACGATAAATTCTGCAATATCTTCTGCTTGCATTACTTTATCTGGGTTTCCATCAGTTAACCCTAAATCTACAGCCATATCAGTTGCTACTGTACTTGGTGTTAAAGCAGTTACACGAATGTTATGTTTACGAACTTCCATCGCTAACGATTCTGTTAAGCCAAGAACACCGAATTTAGAAGCACTATACGCACTTGTTACAGGTGCACCTTTTTGTCCTGCTGTTGATGAAATATTAATAATGTCACCAGATTGTTGTTCAATCATGCTTGGTAAAGCTGCACGAGTTGCATAGTACACACCCATTAAGTTTACTTGAATGATTTTTTCCCAATCAGCAACGTCTAGTTCTAAAAACTTACCGAACTTAGAAATACCAGCGTTATTAATTAAAATATCGATAGATCCTAATCCAGTTTTTAACGTTTCAATTGCAGTCGTTACCTCTTCATATGAAGATACATCTGCAGTCGCAATAACAGCTTTTACGCCTTCTGCTTCTACTTCTTTCGCTACAGCTTTTAAGTTTTCTTCTGAACGTGCTAAAAGACCTACATTTACGCCTTCTTTCGCTAATGCGATTGCTACAGCACGACCAATCCCTCTACCTGCTCCTGTAATTAAAGCATTTTTACCTTGTAATAATTCTGCCAAGTATAACACTCCTTAATCTTCTCAGTTGTTTATTATATTAAAAGTGTATCTATGTTTATGTAAAAAGGCAATGATGCACTTTCATGTGCGTAGGTTACTTGTAGGTAACTATAGTAATGGTAAATGCATATTTAAAGAAAAACTAAAGTAATAAATCAATAACTAATCTTCTCTTCATAAAAAACAATAAGATAATTATGAATACCTCTCCTTTCAACATAAAAAAGTCCTCTCTAAGTCTCATTCTTTTCTCCACATTACCAGAAGTTTTTGAATTACTACTTAAAGGGGATAGTCTCAAACAACGTTGTTTTATAAACTACAAAATATTATAGGATTTAATCAACTTTTTTAAATTCTTTAGATTCACTTTTGGAATTTCCGGTAAACCGCGAAATAATATAAACAAATGGGGGATATTCAACACCGCTAAATTTTGAGGGAGTAAGTATACTGCCTAGCTAGGATTCGGTAACAATATAAATTATGTAGATAAATGATTTTCTACTAAATTTATTCACTACATTATAGTTGGTTTCGAGTTTCTCTTGAATTACTTTTGCCACCTTCACAGCATATTCTTCAAGTACATTCTTATCATGAGCATATGAAGATGCCGCACAAGCTCATAGTGCTGTTCCTATTCTTCGTCACTAAATTCAAAGCTCTTCTCGAATGGAAGTGAACTGTTACCATCAACAGAATCTATTTCCCTAATTTCACCAAACTGTAATTCTTTTTACCTTTACGAATAATGATAAACCTTCCATCGAATGAATTTCCAACTGTAACATCTGTATTTACATCCGTTACCTTTTCACCATTCATAGAAATAGCTCCATTATTAATGTCTTCCCTTGCTTGACGTCTAGAAGGTTCAATCCCTAGGTCAACTAACCACTCAACAATATTTTTTGTTTCGTTTGAAGCGTGGAAAGTTGGCATATCTTTAAATCCTTGTTCAATTTCATCTGCAGTTAATGATTGAATATCCCCACTAAATAACGCTTCTGTAATTTTTAATGCTTGCGAAAGCGCATGCTCACCATGAACAAATTTCGTCATTTCTTCTGCTAATACTTTTTGTGCTTCACGTTTATGAGGTTCTGTTTGAACCTTGACCGCTAATTCATCAATTCTATCTTTCGTTAAGAAAGTGAAGAATTTTAAATATTTAATTACATCGCGATCATCTGTATTCACCCAGAACTGATAGAATTCAAATGGTGTTGTTTTTTCTGAATCTAACCAAATCGCCCCACCTGCTGTTTTACCAAACTTTGTGCCGTCTGCTTTTAGCATTAAGGGGATTGTTAATCCAAATGCTTTTACCTCTGCCCCTTCTAATTTACGTATTAAATCTAACCCACTTGTTATATTGCCCCATTGGTCACTGCCACCAATTTGTAGTTGTACTCCTTCGTATTTGTATAAATGATGGAAGTCCATAGCTTGTAGAATTTGATATGAAAATTCTGTAAAAGAAATCCCGCTCCCTAATCGACTTGCTACAATGTCTTTTGCTAACATCGTATTCACACTAAAATTCTTACCGTAATCACGTAAAAATTCAATAATATTTACCTGATGTGTCCAGTCATAGTTATTTACCATCTTCACTTTACTATTACCACCAAAATCAAATAGCTTTTTCATTTGTGTCGTCAATGCCTCAACATTATGCTGTACTTGTTCTAACGTCTGTAATTGACGTTCTGTTTGACGTCCACTTGGATCACCAATTGTCCCAGTAGCTCCTCCAATTAAAATTACTGGATGATGCCCTTCTAATTGGAAACGCTTCATCATCATAAATGGGATTAAATGTCCAATATGCATACTATCGCCCGTTGGATCTACCCCACAGTACAGGGAAATTTTTTTCTCTTCTACTAACTCACGTAACCCTTCTGCATCTGTTTGTTGATTGATAGCATTACGCCATTCTAATTCGTCAATGATGTTCATGCTTTTCTAACCCCTTTCATTTTTAAGAATTCGCTTTTTAGTGTGTCTGAAAACAAAGGTCCCTATGTCTAAAAAATACATAAGGACCATTCTTAATCGTATTGCCGCCCAGATTGTACCATTAATATTACTCTCAGCAACTGTATCTATAACTACTGCGCTGCACTTCTTCAACGTTTATCGTATACTACACCTTAAACAGATTCATCATTACTTTTATTTTTCACATTGTAAATTATTTCAAGTTTTTCTTGAATTGCGCTTTCAATCTTATTAGCGTATTCATCGAATACATCTTTATCATGAGCGTACGGAGATAATGCACAAGCTCGTAGTACTGTTACTTTTCTTTCCTTATCCCATTCTTCTTTACTAAATCCAAGACTTTTCACAAATGGAAGTGGGCTATTTCCATAATCAGGGATAGCAAAGTCTGTATGAGAAGTAAGAAATTCATTGTAGTATATATTTCCTTTTACATAAGAAGATTGACCAAAAAAATCATGATTTAATTTGTTCATTTTTGCTAAACTTGTGTTTCCTTCTTCATTAAATACATAGTCAACCATATTAAAATCAGGCTTTGTTAATGGATAAACATGAATAGTTTTATCTCCAACTTTAAATTGTTTATCCTGTAAAAAATGATAAAAATGGTAAGCTCCTTCAATACTTGCACCTAGTAATTTACCATAACCAGTCACGTTTAATGGTAATACTTTATGAGCTGTCCAAACTGAGGCTGCAGTTGCCCCTGCTTTAGAACCTTCAAGCATATATGCACCAAGTAATGCAGGAATATCAGCTCCCTTTTCAAACACATATGTTGCGAAGTAAGAAATTACATCACGCATTCTAATATCTTTTACAACAATCCCACCCGCAGAGTATGGTATATACCCCATTTTATGCGGATCAATTGTAACGGTTTCAGCCTGGTCTATTGCCTTGAAAGAATTGTAAATATCTTCTGTCAACCATTCATTTTCCGAATTGAAAATACCATATTTTACATATGTTTCATCGATTTTGTTATAGTCAATAAATTCATTGTTTTCATCTAAGAAAATCGCTCGAGCATACCCACCATAAGCAGCATCTATATGAATGTAAAAATAAATACCCTCTTGCGCTAATTTTTCACGCAACGCAACAATCTTATCAATACGATCTACTTGTCCTTCTTCCGTTGTACCAATAACAGCTACCACACCAAGAATAGGTATTTTTTCTGCAGCTAATTCTCGGATTTTTTCTTCAAGTTTATCAATGTCCATGCGATAGTTATGATCAACATCAATTGTTTCCAC
The DNA here is from genome assembly GCF_018332515.1 of Bacillus hominis. Taxonomy (GTDB): domain Bacteria; phylum Bacillota; class Bacilli; order Bacillales; family Bacillaceae_G; genus Bacillus_A; species Bacillus_A hominis. Next base: position 19,905 of record NZ_BOQD01000008.1, read on the forward strand.
ATTATCAAGGCCTATACCAATAATATCCGCTGATTTTAGCCAAGAATAGTGTTTAGTTTGTGGAATCAACCATTTGCCCAGCTCTTGTAGATGTTGACCATTACGCGCAGAATGTGCTTTAATTTCATCAATTTTTCCAGGTATTCTTTCTAAAAGATCTAAAATTTCTTCTGTAGACATATTTAATAATTCCCATTCTGATTTATCTTCTACAAATTGAGGAGCTACTTCTTTAATAGCTAAAGGAAGGGATTTCATGTTTCTTGCATACCAAAGGCCTTCTAGATTAGCAATAGAACCATCCGCACAAATATGCCCCCAACTCTCACCTTTTTTATAACTCATAAGAGCAGCAAATTCATGCCCTACTTCTTCTTCCATTTGAGAAGTGCCTGGAGAAGATTCATACGCCACGTTATTCCCATTCCATAACATTGCAGCTGTATATGCAATAATAGCCGGCATTAATGTTTCTGAATTCATATGTCCCCAAAACCGCCCTGCCGAATGCCATGGTAATGAATTGGTACGAAGTTTTGAAGATAACACATCCATTACACTGCGGATATGGTCAGCAGTTTCTACGAATTTTTTCGAGCTTTTATCTTGCGGAGTAATAATTGGTAGGTCTTGTGGTTGGTAATTTTGACGCCAACCTACATGTTCATCTACCATTTTAATTAACAGCTCTTTAAATAAATCGGCATTTTCACCTTTATCACCTAAGAATAATGCTTTTAAATTAATATCCGGTATTTTATAGTTCATTTTTCATTTCCTCCAAATTATCACAAATATTCCCTAAGTAACCTCGATACAAAATACGTTATTATTTTTTGGTTTTTTCTGCACAAAAAATTCACACATAAATTAATATCTGCCATCAAAAACGGGATATAAAACACTGTTAATCAAATAAGCCAACTCATTTGATAACAAAACTTAAGGAATACGTACCAAATATTTATTTGTTCTTTAGCTTGATTTCCTTATATCCTCAGGTGAGCTATTATCTTTCTTCCACTCTGGTTTTTTAAATTTGTTGATGATAAGTGCTATACCAATCATTGCTAATGTAACGACCACTTGATAAATAACATATCCAGTATATTGACTTGGCTTTAAAATAGATGGCGGAATAATACTTACAATAATCGTAAAAACAATACTTATCATTGAAAGAATAGAGACCGTCCATATTAATCCATTCCCTTTACTCCCTAATCTGAATGGTCTATTAACGTCTGGCATCTTATAACGCAAGCGAACAGCTGAAATAGCAATTAAAGAGTACACAATACAATACAAAATTGTTGTTGTAATTGTTATTATTAAGAATGCACTGTTTACATCTGGAACTACTATATATAAGATAGATACTAATGAAATTACAATTGCTTGAATCATCACAAAAGTGATTGGAATATCTTTCTCTGTTCTCTTTTGAAAAAACTTCGGCAAATTCCCTTCATCTGCCACTTTAATCATAGATTTACTTGGTCCAAGTACCCATGCACTTAGCTGAACTAAAACCCCAATTAAAATCATTAAAGAAATAATGTTAACAAAGATAGATGGAATCCCTAGATTTTTAGTGAAAATCATATATGGCTGTGTTATATTCGCAAGCTCCAATTTACCTTTTGGTACCGCATTTGAAACAGTTAACCCAGCAATGATATTAAAAATTGCTAATAAAATTACTGAAGTGATAACAGCAATTGGATAGTTACGTTTTGGATTATCAATATTATTTGCATGTACAGACGAAATTTCTACTCCTGCAAAAATAAAGATAATTCCTGATAAATAAGTTAAACTTCCTAAGTCCTTAAAATTAGGAATAAGATTCCTTGGCTTAAATCCGCCTAAATAACTATTCGATTGAATCCCGTTTTTTATCATATAAATGACACCTAGAACAACAAGAATGACAAACGGAATGTACACACCAATAACAGCACCCCAGTTACCCGCAACTTTTACCATATCAAACTTAAGGTTTAATAAAGTCACACTCCAGTATGAAATTAAAATTATGGCAAAAATAAAATAGTTGTTTGAAGATAGTTCTGGCTTATTAATAACGTAACCCGATAGAATACCAACAGTTGACGCAACCATTACCATCCCAAAAAACATTTGAACCCATAATAACCATGAGGTGACAAATCCCCATTTCTCACCTAATGCATTTTCCACCCAAACTTGAGGTCCACCTTCTTCAGGGAAAGCCGTAGAAAGCTCAGCTGACATCAACGCGATAGGTAGAGCAAATGCAAACGCAGCTATCAACATATAGAAGATTTGGGTCCAACCAGTAATTGAAAGAGTCGGCACACTTCGTACCGTTCCAAAAAAGGCCATTGTGATACCAATTAACCCAAAAAGTGTCAATTTTTTTATATTAGACATAAAAATCCCTTTCTTTTCCATATTTAAACTAATTCATAAAAAATATTAGATGTACCCTTTTTAAAATAGGCATATCAATTAATACTTATGTAAGAAAAGGATTTGGCAAATTTTAATAACTAGGTAAATTTCTTTAATAGGTGTCTTTTCATAAAGGCATATGCAGCCTGATGATCTCGTTTTTTACGAAGTTGAATATCCAATGTGTACCCTTCTTTGTTCCTCCACCATATTTCAAATGCGCCAATTACTCCTCATCAAGAAGAAACGAGAATTAAGCGAATATAAATAACTTAACAACCCACATTAGCAACAAAACATCAAGAAAAGGCATCCCAAATACGGAACGCCTTCTTTTATTTTATAAAATCATCAACTTAAACCTATTTTTCAAATGTACTCTTTAACAATCTGAAATATTCTAATTAACATAACCCATTAGTAGTCAGTAGTCAGTAGTCAGTAGTCAGTAGTCAGTAGTCAGTAATGAATAAAAATTTAGTTATGGGGGGATTTTGATTCTTTAGGTTGATGGGCATGCGGAAACTTCCCTAACACTGTTTTTCTTTATAATAAGGAATACGTACAATAAATTCCGCACCATTTCCTTCCGTGCTCTTAACTTTAATTTCCCCTTGATGAAGATCTACTACTTTTTTTACAATCGCCAATCCCAATCCGCTACCTCCATGAGCGCGATTCCGTGAAGAATCTGCTTTGTAAAAACGTTCAAAAACATGCTGCTTCTGTTCCTCTGATATACCAATTCCATTATCATGAATACGTACTTCCACTAATTCCTCATGTTCTTTTAACCGAATTGTAATCGTACCACCACTCGGAGTAAATTTAATACTATTATGAATTAAATTAATCCACACTTGACTCATACTTTCTTGGTCAGCAGTAATATGCACTTTTTCTAAATCAAGATCTAACTCAATTTCTTTTTCAGCCCAGAGTGGTTCACTATTTAACACAATTTGCTTTAACTGTTGATCTAATCGATAAGTAACTCTTTCTGGTACATACTCTTCCGATTCCAAAAGGGTTAGCTTCAATAAATTTTGGCTTAATTTAGATAATCTCGTTGATTCGGTTTCAATAATGGTAAGGTAGTGCTTTCTTTTTTCGTCTGAAAGATTATCCTCTTGTAGCGCTCTAGCAAAACCTTTTATAGAAGTTAAAGGTGACTGTATTTCATGAGAAACATTCGATACAAATTCTTGCCTCATTTTCTCCATTGCATTAAGCTCTTCTGTCATATCATTTATACTTTTTACGAGCACACCAATTTCTCCATCATACTTTTCTTCATTTCGTATTTTTACGGAGAAGTCTCCTTTTGCAATTTTTTGTATCGGTTCAATAATAGTCCAAATCATTGCCTCTCGTTTTGGTCTCATTAATATTCCAATCAATGTCCAAATAAGAACAATGAATACAAAGCCGACCATATCACTAATTAGAAAAGCAATAAAAGGTGATACGTTTATTTCAAGAGCTTCCAATATACTAGATGATACATAAAATGCTACAGACCAAATTATAGTGAGAAAAGAAAAAAGTGCTATTACCGCTCCAATTACTTTCAGCATCTTCAACTTACTCATTCGTTCTCTTTTTCTCATTTACTTACCTCTAAGCGATACCCTAAACCTCTTATCGTTTTAATACTAAATTTCGACTTTTCTTCTTGAAACTTCTCACGTAACCGATTAATATGAACGTCTAGTGTACGTTCATTCCCTTCAAAATCATATCCCCATACATCTTCAATTAGTTGCTCTCTCGAACATGTCCTTCCCGCCTTAGAGCCTAATGTAAAGAGCAACTCGAATTCTTTTAGCGGTAACGTAACCGTTTGTTCTCCAAAGATAACTTCAAATGTTTTACGATTTAATAATACATTTCCAACTTGAATCGATTGCGATACTGTAATTTGATAACGTTTCAGTAACGCTTTTACTCTCACTACTAGTTCTATAGGATCAAATGGTTTTACAAGATAATCATCTGTTCCTAGGTGAAAACCTTTTACTTTTTGAGATGTTTCCCCTTTAGCAGTTAGCATCAAAATCGGAATATCATAGTATTTTCTTAATTCAAAACATACATCAAATCCATCCATATTCGGCATCATAATATCAAGAATAACCATATCAACTTTCACTTCATCCATTTTCTGAAGTGCATCTAGACCATCCATTGCCTCATATGTTTGAAAACCTTCTCGTTCCAAAAATACAGAAACAAGTTCTCTAATGTGCGGATCATCATCAACAATTAAAATTTTGGGTATCAAAGGAACCACTTCCTTTCTATTTAGCATCCTTTAAATAATTTTTTAAAATAAATAATCAGTGGAGTACAATCCCCACTGATTATTCATTTTATAACGTGCCTTCTTTAATTTTCAATTGTTGCATTGCAAATTCACGGTACATGTCATGTGTCCGTAATAACTCATCATGTGAGCCACTTCCTGTAAGATTCCCTTTTTCAATAAAGATAATTTTATCTGCATCTACAACAGTAGAAAGTCTATGTGCAATAACTAACGTTGTTCTGCCTTTCATTAAGTTGTTTAATGCTTTTTGGACGACAGACTCTGATTTACTATCTAGACTTGAAGTCGCTTCATCTAACATAAGAATTTGTGGATTTCGAAGTAACGCTCGGGCAATAGCAATTCTTTGTCTTTGTCCTCCCGAAAGCTTCACACCACGTTCGCCAACTTCTGTTGCATATCCGTTTGGTAAGTCATGAATAAATGCATCAACATATGCCATCGCTGCTACTTTTTCGATTTCTTCATCAGTCACTTCGCCTTCAACACCGTAACAAATATTATCACGAATCGTTCCATCAATTAATGGGCTATCTTGTGATACGTAACCGATTTGACGTCGCCATGACTGTAATGAATAGCTCGAAATTGATTCTTTTCCTAATTTAATAGCACCACTAGTTGGCTCATAAAAACGTTCTAGTAATGAGAATAACGTTGTTTTCCCACTACCACTTGGCCCTACAATCGCTGTTACTTTTCCAGATTCAATTGTGAAATCAATATTTTTCAATACTTTCTCATCTTCGTTATACTCAAAATGTACATTTTCAAGAACTATCGGCTGCTTCGCATTTGTAACTTTCACACCAGTTTCATGGTCTTCTACTTCATATTCTAAAATCGTATTAATTCTTTCTGTTGCACCAATTGCCTTTTGGAATTGTGTAAAGAACATAGATAACTGGCTCATTGGCATAATAATTTGAACTAAATATAAAATAAACGCTACAAGTTCACCTGTTGTTAATGCACCACTAGAAACTCGCATTCCACCATATCCTACGATAATAACAAGAAGTGCCATTAAAACAAAGGACATAACTGGTGAAATTAACGCTTGCACTTTTCCTTCTTTCAAACCAAATTGTAATAACTTTTGTATCCCTTTATTTCCTGTTTCATATTCCTTTTTTTCTGTATTTGAAGATTTCACTAAGCGAATTTCTGATAATACTTGTGTTAACACACTTGTAAAAGATGCTGTTTCATCTTGAAGCGCTTTTGAAATCTTATACATTTTCCGTCCAAGTGGAACTAAAATTAGTACAGATAATGGAATAACCGTTAAGAGTAAAGCTGTCATTTTCCAGTCTAAAACAAATAATACGATTAATGATCCAACAATCGAAATACCGCCTGTTAATAAATTTGACAAATGCTCAGAAATTAACGTTTTCACAACACCTGTATCATTTGTCATACGACTAATTGTATCGCCTGTTCTATTTTGATCGTAATAAGATACAGGTAGAATAAGCACCTTTTTCCATAAACGTTCTCTCAGTCCAGCTACAATCTTCTGTCCAATATAATTCAGTAAATAAATAGACAATCCCGCAGCAATGGTTTGCATTACAAAGAAGGCAACTAGCCCAACAATTTGTCCGGTACTAATTGACGAAAGTGAAAAATTATCTACTAACCCTTTTGTTAACATCGGGATAAATAAACTCGCTCCCGTAGAAAGCAAACTCATTAATAACGCAAAAGCAAGAATTCCTTTCGGAGGATTTGTATCTTGAATAAGGCGTAAAAACTGCCTCCAACTCCCTTTTTTCTTCATTTCATTTCTAACTTCCATTCATGTTCATCTCCTCGTGTTCAGCCAAACTTTTCTTTCTAAAATTAGAATACAATACAAATGTAAACTGAATGTAAACACACTTTTTCTATTTTTACAAAATATACATACAAACTCATCTTTACAACAGATATAAACATCTGATATTATTACCTGGTACTTAATATTATTCTATGTAAATTATAGATAACTAATTTAAAATACTATATAAATCTCCAGTTATTGAAAGGAGTATCCTTTTTGCAAACAAATATACATTCCGAAAAGGAAACAATCATTTTTATTCATGGCTTAGTTGGCAATCGTCGTGCCTTCAAAAAAGAGCATAAACGATTTTCTGCCTCCTACAACATTATAACTTATGACTTATTAGGTCACGGCGACGATAAAGGAGAAGCTATCGACTTTTCAATACAGCGCCTCGTAGATCAATTATTGAATTTGTATGAAAAAGAAGGAATTAAAGAGGCTCATATTTGCGCTTTAAGTTACGGCTGTTATATTTCTACGACATTTGCACAAATGCACCCAGAAAAAGTATTAAGCATTTGTCATATTGGTGGACATTATAATAATCCTTCCCGTTTATATAACGTATTTCAAAAGTTTTGGGAGAAGCGTGGAGATGACTATTCATCTTGGCTTTCCCAGTATGCAAATACTATTTTTCCAAGCGGGATATTAAAGGCAAATCCGTTCGCTGTTATTTCACGAAATATTTATTACCGTTTTGGGTTACAATTACACTCGTCCATTATTGCTGAGTCATTGCGACATCGCTTAGAATTCGACTTGAAATCTAAATTAAAAGCACTTCCCCACCCTATATTATGGGTAATGGGCGAACATGACCATCTCTATAAATCGTGTCTCTTTGATTTAAAGACCGTTCTTCCAAACGTTTTATATAAAGAAATCCCGTTAGCAGGACATGCAGCAAACTTATTCCGCCCAAACTATTTTCATAATTTATATGCCAATTTTTTGCATGGGAATTTGAAATAAAGTAAAAACTTAATGAGTAGAGTTATCCATCCCCACTCATTATTTGCCCGACTCCCACCGAACTTTGAAGCGGGATAAATACTATTATACTGTCAGTTTGTCTAACTATAAAAAAGGCTTCCCAAGTTTCCCTGGAAAGCCTTTTCTCTATACGAAAAGTATATAAACTACTTTTTCTTAGTATGCTTTTGTGTAACCTAATAGATGCTTACTCCAGTAAGAGTTGCTTACAGAGCTAATGCGTACACCAGTTGCGTCAGTTTCTGCACTGATGAACTGTCCATTTCCTAAGTAAACGCCCATGTGAGAAGGACCGTTTTTATAAGTATTTTGGAAGTATACTAAATCACCTGGTTGTGGATTGCTAGTTTTTGTTTTAGAGCTCCAGTATCCAGCAACTGTTTGACGAGCGCCTGAATGACCAGTTTGATTTAATACGTAGTGGATGAATCCACTGCAGTCAAAACCAGCAGGTGTTACACCAGCAGTTTTGTACGGTGAACCATTTAAAGATCTAGCGAACCCAGCGATTGAAGATGTATCTCCACCTGTTGGTGCTGTTGGTTTTTGTACTTGGTTCGTACCTTGGTTCGTACCTTGGTTCGTACCTTGGTTACCACCAGTTACTACATTGTTCACTCCGCCTTTTACAAACTTAACAAAGTCTGCACTTACGTAACCTGTACGGCCGTTATGGTTAATTTTGTACCAACCATTTTCAGCGCCAGTAACGTTTAATACTGTACCGTTTGTTACCCCACCAATTACAGGGTTATATGTAGCTGGACCTGTACGTACTTTTAAAGCACCCGTATTAACAACATATGAACCATCAGTTTGAACTGTAGTAGTATTGTTGTTGTTTGTAGTTGGTTGCTGTGTTTCATTAGATACAGCTGAACCACCTTTTGTTACGAAGTCTTTGCTTACGTATCCAGTTCCACCATTGAAGTTAATTTTAAACCAATCTTGAACTTCACCTACAACTTGAACTGTTTTACCTTTATTTACAGAACCTAAAACAGTATGAGACGCGCTTGGGCCTGTACGTACATTAAGTGAAGAAACGTTTACTGTGTAAGTACCTGTTCCTTGTTGAACAGTAGTTCCTTTATTGCCACCAGTTGTTACGAAGTCCCCACTTACATAACCTGTTTGACCATTTACACTAACTTTGAACCAACCGTTTTCTTGTCCGATTACTTGTAGTACTTGACCTGCTTTTACTTTAGAAATAACGTCATGTCCTGTACCAGCACCTGAACGAACATTTAATACATCAGCAGTTACTGTGTATTTTAATTCAGAAGTTGTTTCTACTGTTTTTGTTTCAGTTACAGTCGTTTGAGTTTGTGTTTGAGTTTGTCCATTAATTTCTTTTAGCGCATCATTTGAAACTTGTGCATGAGCAGAATCCATTCCTGGAACTGCTACGCCTACTACAGATGCTGCTGCTAAACCTGCGATTACTTTTTTCATAAGTTGTCTTTACTTCCTTTCCCTACTATCCTCTTGAGAAAAACTATAAACTTAGTACTTTACAATATTATCAAAGTAAAATATTCATCCAGTTCCATTTTTTAGCAAGAGTTTTATTTTTCACACGTCGTTCATTTTAAACGATTGAAGTGACTTCCGTGTGAACTTCATGTGAACTTTACCATTAAACTGTGTGTTTGTGCAACGATTTCTTCAAATTTCTTATGTATTACATCAAAACTTAAAATCCCCTATGTTATTTCAATATAGAATTCACACTTTTTATCTAACATAAAAGTTCCATTAATCTAATACATAAACACAATATGTTTTTCTAGAAAGTTCTTTTACATGAGGCACACTCTTATCATGACAAAAAACACTTTATTTATCAATAGTATAATATTTTAAGAAAACTATTTTTATATACTATCTATAATTTTAAACAAAGTGGTGATTTGTAAGATTTCATACACAAAAATCCCATCCCACTCGTGAGCATTCCCATTCCAAGAAACGCAATTGACTATTTGTTTTTTCACTAACCATGGAATTATTAGGGATTAATTGATAAAATATGTATAATCACATAAAAAGAGGAGTTGCATTTGTGGAAAAAATAATAGACGATCACATACATAAA
>NZ_BOQD01000009.1 GCF_018332515.1 Bacillus hominis
ATATTTCTTCTCTTCATAACGAAAGAATGTAATTATAATATGTAATTTCATTTTTAACTATTTCCTTCTATCGTTTTTCTTGATATAGAATTTGGAAGATTTATTATAAAATCTCTTCCTTAAATTTTTCTTAATAAAAAATTGAAAGAAATAAGATTTCCCTTATCCCTTTCAATTTTTTACTACATACACCTTTTTACTCGGCAACTCCAAACAATTTAACTGGCCACCATACACAGCACCGCCATCAATCCCTATAATACGGTTATCCCCAAAATACACATTACAATTATCATTTCCATGGAGCGTTTTTGTTTCCGTATGACCAAATACAACAAACTTTTTGCCACTATATCCACTATGAAACTCATTACGGATCCACATTAACGTATATGGTTCAGATTCAGAAACTCGTTTCATCGGCTCAACACCAGCATGTACAAATATATACTCTTCTGTTTCAATGTAATGATCTAATTCTTGAATGAACTTTACATGTTCTTCTAATACATGAGATTGTAAAATCGGCTTTTGGAAGTCCTCCTCATTAACCGCAATCTCTTCTTCTACAAATCCATAGCTATATAACGTTTTATCGCCACCATTTCTTTTTACCCAATGATTCCATGAACGTTCCTCATCTGTCGTTAACGCCTTAATCATCATATCTTCATGATTTCCCTTTAAAACGAAAGCTCCCTCTTCTTTTAACCCTTTCACCTTTTCAATGACAGCACTTGCATTCGGGCCACGATCTACATAATCCCCCAACAAAATTAGTTGATCCTGTTTTGCATCGTAGTGAGCTTCTTCCAATAATCGTTCGAACTTTTCTATTTCTCCATGAATATCACTAATAACAAGAATTCTTTTCATATTATCCCCTTCTTTCTAAACCATTCTCTTTCTAATTATAATTCAAAACGACAGAAACTTCTGAATCACATTTATTACAAACTAAAACTATTATCCTTACAACAATGTAAGTCTCTTGTCATCCAATTCGATAGTTGCAATTACTGCATTTCCTTATACTAAAAGTAAGAAATGAAATAAAAAACAAGGAGAGATGAGATATGAAAAAAGTGATGGAAGTTGTAGTAGCGGTGGCAGAGGTTTTCGTAAATGGTAAACAAGTTGCAATGGAGTTAAACAAATAATGAAAAAGACAACATTCATTCTAGACCCTTTACTCATATAAAAGAGATAAGACTTCATCATTTCTTTGATCCCTTATCTCCCTATAAAGAAAGCCGTATCCCTTTTAAGGATACGGCTTTCTCTTATTTTTGACTCGTACGAGCTGAAATGCTAATTGCTCTATCTGTCGCTTTGGCAGCTTCATCTAACGCTTCTTTACTATTCTTTCCGTCATACATTGCTTCTAATGCTTTTACGACTGCATCTCGTGATTCTGGGAATACACTAATTAGTGCCCCTTGCGTTGCTGGGGATTGCTTCGTCGCTTGCAATTGTTCTACCGTTACTTTTAGTTGTGGATATTTTTCATATTGCTCTTTTACTAACGGCTCATTATATGCATCTGGATTAATTGAGAAATAGCCTGTTGCAGTATGCCATTTTGCTTGTACATCTGGCTTCGTTAAATATTTCATAAAGTCCCAAGCACCTTGCTGTGTTTCTTCTGAAACCATATTCGTCATCCATAATGATGCCCCGCCAATGACAACACCATTTTGTTTCGAATCTTCTGGATATGGAATATACGAAACGCCTACATTAAACTTCGATGCATCAATTAAATCACGAACACCAGCTGAAGAATCTAAATACATAGCAACTTGTCCAGACTGAAACGCGGCACGAATATCATCCCAACTTGCTCCATACTTTCCAAGCGCACCAGCTTTATTTAATTCATCTAACATCCCAAATACTTTTTGACCTTCTTTTCCGTTAAATACCGCTTTCTGTGCAGCATCTTTACGACCATTTTCATTATCTACATATAAAGCACCTTGTGTCGCTAACAACTCTTCAAAGAACCAACCATAATTCAGCATTGAAAATCCATACTGCTTTACATTTCCGCCTTCTTTAATCGTTAACTTTTTCGCCGCGTCTTTTAACTCAGCATATGTTTGTGGAGCTTTCTCTGGATCTAATCCAGCCTTCGCGAAAGCATCCTTATTATAAATTAATACTGGTGTAGATGAATTAAATGGCATAGAATACATTTTTCCATCAACTGAATAATAATTCGTAATTGCTTTTTCTAATTTTGATGTATCATACTTATCTTTTTTAATCCAACTATCGATAGGCGTAATCTTTTTGCTATCAATCATATATTTCGTTGTAATTTCACTCGATTGAACAAGAGCTGGCGCTTCTTTCGTTGCAGACATCGTTTTAAACTTCGTTAAAGACTCTTCGTATGTCCCTTGGAACTCTGCCTTTATCTCGTATTTATTCTGCGACTTATTATAGTCTGCAACAAGCTCATCTAGCACACCTTGTGTTTTTCCACCCATTGCATGCCAAAAGCGAATTACAGTTTTATCACCATTTTTTTCAACAGGTGCTACTTTTGCCTGTGCTTCAGATTTCCCCTCTGTTTTACTACTTGAACAAGCTGCCCCGGTTAATGCCATTGTGGCTGCCATTAAAAGAGCAGCACTTTTTTTCAATAAACTCATCTCAATCCCACCTTTTCCTATGTATGCTTATTTAATTGCACCTTTTGTTAATCCTTGTTGCAATTGCCTTTGCCCTAAAAATAATAAAATCAATGTTGGAATTACGATAACAGTGACGCCAGCCATTACACTTCCCCAATCAGTTGCAACTTCTTGAGACTGGAGCTGCTTCACACCAATTTGAACTGTTCTTACTTTTTCATCAGTGGTCACTAAGAGTGGCCATAAATACATATTCCATGTTGTTAAAAAGCTATATACCCCAAGCGTAATAAAACTCGTTTTACAATACGGAATTACAACGCTGAATAAAAACCTTAAATTTCCAATCCCTTCAATAAAAGCAGCTTCTTTCAGTTCATTCGGAAGTGTCATAAAATGCTGACGTAGTAAGAAAATACCGAAAGCTGTTGCAAAAAATGGCACTGTCATCCCAGCAAAGCTATTGATCCATCCGAAGTTTTGAATCGTTAAAAAGTTTGGTACCATCGTTGCTTCCCACGGAATGAGCATCGTTGAAATAAACAAGAAGAAAATAAAGTTCCTTCCTTTAAACTGAAGAAAGACAAAAGCATAAGCTGCTAAGCTTGATACGATAAGTTGTCCAATCATTACAACTGTCGATACAATTAAACTGTTATATAAGTATGTAAAAAGCGGTACTTTTTGAAAAATATTAATGAAATTATCGAAAGTAAATTGAGTCGGAAATAACCTTCTCATTTGAATATCATCTGGCGTCATAAAGCTTATTAAAAACGCATAGAGTACAGGAAAAAACACCATTACTGCACTAATAATGAGCAGCATGTATAATAGGAAATTTTGTTTCCACTGTTTAACGATCATTTATAATGCACCTTTCTCTCTGCAAACTTGAATTGAAGTAATGTAGCAATGAAAATGAAAACAAATAATACCATTGCTTGTGCACTTGCCGTCCCAAATTGATGATTCACAAATGCCTCTTTATAAATCGAGTACACAATTAAATTCGTTGCATCATTCGGTCCACCATGTGTTAAAATATCAATTTGCCCAAAGCTTTGGAATGCACTAATTAAAGTTACTGTTACGATAAAGAATAAAGTTGGTGATAACATCGGTAATGTAACGCGGTGTAGCTTATATAAATAGCTAGCGCCATCTATAGATGCACTCTCATATAAAGACGTATCAATATTTTGTAAACCACCTAATATAACTAAAAATGCAAATCCTGTATTCACCCAAACAGTTGTAACAGATACAGAAAACAATGCCCAATCTGGACTCGTTAACCATGCAATTGCAGGAAGACTCATAGAGGCTAATATATTATTAAATAGTCCTACGCTTGGATGGAATAAAAATAGCCAGATTACTGCACTAGCAGCTACTGATATCCCCATCGTTGAAGAAAAGAGCACTCGGAACAACCCAATACCTCTTACTTTTTCATTTGCAATTAATGCAAGAAATAAAGCAAATACAATACTAGTAGGCACTGTATATAAAACAAATAATAAAGTTGATTTTACACTTTTGTAGAAAGCAGGATCAGAAAATAAATATTGATAATTTTCTAGGCCCACAAAAAGATTTGCTTCCCCGTGTATATCTGTTAAATAAAAACTATAGTAAATCGTCCTAAACAATGGATAGAACAGAAAAATTGAAAATAGCAAGATGGATGGTGCTAGAAATAATAATCCCGTTCTTAACTCTTTTGTTCTGCCCCATAAATTCTTCTTTTTTAATACTTTTGTTTGAACTGGTAACTTGCCTACTTCAATCATTATTTCGCCACCACTTTCAACTCTTCTTCAGCTACCACTTTTAATCGTTCATTCGTATTATGGTGAAAGAAGCATAGTTTTTCTGGCGAGAATAATAATTTTACCTTGTCACCCTTTTTCAACAGCAACTGTCCAACAACTTTTGCACTCCAAGTTGTCCCATTTACCATAAAGTTTAATATCGATTCATTCCCTAACACTTCTACAGATTGCAGCGTAACTTCTTGCCCTTCCTCAGACAATACAATATGCTCTGGACGCATACCTATACGAATATTCCCTTCTGGTAATTGTTTCAGTTGTCCCATAGATAATGGGATTTGTAATTGTCCTATATGTAATACACCCTTTTCTTTATCCAATTCACCATCATTCATATTCATGGAAGGAGAACCTATAAAACTTGCAACAAATTCGTTTGCTGGTTCGTTATATATATCAAGCGGTGTTCCAACTTGCTGTATACTGCCTTTATTTAAAACCATGATGCGATCTCCCATAGTCATCGCTTCAATTTGATCGTGAGTAACGTAAATCATAGTGATTCCTAATCGCTGCTGAATTTCTCTAATTTCAATCCTCATTTGCGCACGTAATTTGGCATCTAAATTTGAAAGCGGCTCATCCATTAAACAAATCGGCGCTTGACTGACAATCGCCCTGGCAAGCGCAACACGCTGTCTTTGTCCACCTGATAATTGACCTGGTTTCATTTTTACATACTCTTTCAGTCCTACCATTTCGACAGCTTCCATTAATCTTTTTTGACGCTCTTCTTTCTGTACTTTTCTTACCTTTAATCCAAATAAAATGTTTTCTTCTACAGATAAATGCGGATACAGCGCATAGTTTTGAAATACCATTGATAGATTACGATCTTTCGGTTCTAAATCATTTGCAACATGTTCATTAATAATTAAATCTCCAGAAGAAATTTCTTCTAAACCAGCAATCATTCGTAATAATGTACTTTTCCCACATCCCGAAGGTCCAACTAAAACAAAAAATTCTCCCCTCTTAATGTGAACCGATACGTCTTTAACTGCTGTTTCTTCCGCATCTTTATATACCTTTAATACATTTTTCAATTCAATCACAAGGTTGCACTCCTTTTTTCTTCTTGTATCCATACTTCATAATGACTTGTTGAAATTGCACTTGCTCCTGCACGAATTGCGATTTCTGCATCCTCTCGTGTTTGAATCAGCCCACCTGCAATAATAGGAAATTCTATTTCCTTTGCTAGCTGTTTAATAATAGAAGGCATAATACCAGGCATAATCTCTACTGCATTTGGTTTAGTCGTTTTACAATTTTCAATTGATTTTGTAAGAGATAAAGTATCAACAATAAAAATACGCTGAATTGTTTTTAATCCAATTTTATTAGCATTTCGAATTGTCGATCCCTTTGTCGAAATAATACCTTGTGCGCCAATAACATCTTGAATATACAAAAGCGCTTCCTCTGTATTCGTATTTAAGCCCTGTATAAAATCACAATGAAGAAATACATCATGTCCATTTTTCTG
Organism: Bacillus hominis; assembly: GCF_018332515.1. Classification (GTDB taxonomy): domain Bacteria; phylum Bacillota; class Bacilli; order Bacillales; family Bacillaceae_G; genus Bacillus_A; species Bacillus_A hominis. The sequence goes on from NZ_BOQD01000009.1 coordinate 5,970, forward strand.
TAATTCATATACGCGCTCTGGTAACTCCAGCATTGAACCAGTCATAAGAAAAACTGTTTTCGGTAATTTTTTGTATGACTTATACCCTTTCCAATCCTTTATCATCGCTATATAAGGTCCCTTGAACATTTATTCCACCTAGCTTTTCTATTTTTCTCCAAACTAAAAACACCTACTTACATAGAACACCTTTCTCCTTATTTGAACTCTAGGGAATAGAGCACACCTAAGAAAGCGGCACGTTATATGTAAGCGGGTGTTCTCAAATGTTCTCTACCCTAGTTATTTTGTTATCTTTACTATATTACGTATTTATTAAGTCAGTTTTGATAGATTGTTAATTAGGTGTTAATCAAATGTAAATATTCACCATATCATTTTTTAAAATAAATCTATATATACGAATACACCTTAACAAAATGCAACAATGTTTGAAATTCAATCCATATGTAAATTCATGCCATAATTAATGAGTTTTAGTTTTCTTGCCACTGCTTGCGAAGCAAAGTTATCCCAAGAAGTACTATAAAGCGGAATGCGCTTTTCCTCTTGTATTGATATTGCCCAGGCTGTAACAACATCAACACCATATCCATTCTCTTGAAACTCCGCTAAAGTTTCCACACTTGCCTCAGCAGCTACGGGCGTACTTCTGGCACTGCAACATATAGAAACTACCTTTTCATTTTTTACAATTGCAAAATAAGGTTGCCTCCATTCCATCTGTTCTATTAGATTAGGAAAATTTTCTCGCAAAAGCTCTTTATTCTTCTCTGTTATTTGTATCATTCTGGTTGGCTTATGTAAATTATTAGGGAACATGAAAGCAGGACCCATCCAAATATTCTCCACCGTTCTCTCCTCATTTAATACTTCCATGATCTTTGCTATCTCTATGTGATTTGAACGTTCTCGAATTAATTTCTCAATCTTACTTATCATTTCACCATCCAGATTACAATGATATCTCGTTATATCCCCTTCACGAGTTTTGCTAAGAAAAAAACGTGGTGCTTTCGGATTTCCCTGTTCATTTACACTCTTTATTCTTCCTACTTGATTATGAACAAATAAAACCTCTGCCTGAATTGCTATTAACTCAAGTTCTGAAAATCGCATTTATATCCTCCTTAGTAGTTATGTATATAAATTCCATATAGCAAAGCTTTATAGAATACGTACATAAGAACTATTTATCTATTCCTCTTTTTAAATAATTTTTTCAAAACAAAAATCCCATTTAAATACACATTACTGAATCAATCATACTAAAATGACTTCTTCATTCTGTCTATCTAAATGGGATTATTTCGTGCTTTTTATTTCTTCAGCTTGTTATTCCGCCAGTTGTGGTTGCGGCTGTACTACTTCATTCGCTCCAGCTACCCTCAACATATTGGCAATATCTTTAAAGCCTCTTTTTTCAGCATATTGCAGCGGCGTAATATTTTCCTTATTGGCCATATTTACATCTGCCCCGTGGTCAATAAGCATTTGAATTACTTTCTTATGACTTTCACTACCATTTCCTAATACAATTGCTTCTAATAAAGCTGTTCCACCACGTTCATTCTTATAATTCACATCAATATCTGTATGCTCTAATAATTCTTTAACAACCTCTACATGGCCACGCTCAGATGCAGAAATAAGTGCTGTTCCACCTGACTTAGTCGTTTCCTTCGTATTAACTCCTGCATTAATTAATACTTTTACAATATCCGTATATCCTTCTCTACTTGCATAAAGAAATGGATTGCTTTGTTTTTCGTCTTGAATTTCAATATCAGCACCCGCATCAATTAATGCTTTAACTGTCTCTACATGATTTTGATACGTCGCTGCAAGGACAGGCGTTTCTCCGTTGTCACCTTCTACATTGATATTCGCTCCATCTTGGATCAGCTTCATAGCTGTCTCTGTGTCTCCAAGAGTCGCTGAAAGTAATAACTGTTTGTCCATTAAATTTATACTTTTTTCTTCTTTAACTTCTTCTTGTTCTTTATGCTTTTCTTTTTTCTTTTCGTTTTTCACATGAACCGGTTTCGATTCTGGTTCTTCTTGCTTATCGCAAGCCACTACCGTCATTAAAAGTCCTAATAACATACATAATAAAATTTTTTGTTTTCTCACAACTACAGCTCCTATGAAAGATAATGTTTTCTTAACCATTCCTCCATCACATACAATAACTCTTCCTGAGTACATTTATCCATAAGCCCTTTATATTCCTTCTTTAATCGGATTATCTTAAGCTTATTCTATGTTTCTCAACCTATTGGAATGATACGCCTGATGGCCTCATCATTAACATTATGAAGCAATTAGTTTAGCACGTTTTTACCGCATTTGTATACATTTCTAAAAAGTACATAAATGATTGCTTTAGGTTACTATATTCCATTGTAACCGTTCTTCTAAAATTTTTACACCTTTTCTATATTTGCACCTGAGTAATAATAGAAAAAGACAACTATATAGTTGTCTTTTTCTATTATTAATGATGCCCACCGTGATTCCCTGTTTTCGGTTTTCCCATCATCTCTTTATTCATTTCCCATTTATGCTCTGATAGCTCTTTATACGAAAGAACTTTCCCCTTATAGTTAGATACAAAACTCTCTGCATCTTTTTTATTTTTAAATGAAATGACATTATAAGCCATCGGTGTCGTTATTGTTTTATCATATACATAAGTAGCATCTTCTAACGAAACCCAATCTTTCGAATCATAATCTCGAACAAATTTTTCTTTCGTCTTTTCACCTGAATTGATCTCCATCCATTTATACATGCAACCAATATCATCAAACTTTAATGCTTTTCCATTTTCTAAAATAATTTCGGTTGCGAATTGATTATCGATTACCCCAATTTGGCAAATGTCACACTTATCATTTTTCTCATTAATCGCAACAGCTGTTAGTTCTTTTTTCCCACATCCTACTATCGTAAATATGAAACATAAACATATAACAAGTACGACATATTTTACTTTCATCAATATTCCTCCCTAGAAACCGTATACTCCACGAAAAGAATACCAAAAGGTTGTGTGAAATTTGTGAAAAAACAATGTTCTTTTTGTAATATATGGAATAAAAAAGAGATGTGCAGTTATTTCTACACATCTCTCATCATTCACAACCAGTAATTAATAAATCATCTTCTAACTTAACTAATAATGTATCCGCATCAATGTTCTGTCCAACTTCTACATTTACTAATCTTATATTTCCACTGATCCCTACTGCGATTTTTTCAATCTCACCGTCATTTTTTCGGATCATCATTAATTTTTCCCATTCATATACGTAAGAGGATTCATTAATAAAAATCTCTTCTACTATTCCTGTACATGAACTATAAATTTCTTCTATTCTTGTTTGCATTCAAAATCTACTCCCTACTTCACGCGCTTCTCTTTTTCACCTTATTCTACCATCCTTACATACAGGCATTTATCTTTTTAAAAATTCAAAATTACCTCGTGAACAAAATGATCAAAATAAAGATTATGCTTCTAATGATGTTATTTTTCAAATTATTTACCATTCGAATTGAACCTTCTATTATAAATAAAAAACCTTTTATCTGAATTTTTATTTTATTTTGAAAGCGCAATCATTTTTTGAGGGGGAGATTACATGTTAGCACTACTTGGATTTACGATGGTATTTGTCTTTATGTTTTTAATTATGACGAAACGTATGTCAGCGCTGGTAGCATTAATATTAGTTCCAATTACTTTCGCATTAATTGGCGGCTTTTATGCAGGCATGGGGCCTATGATGTTAGAAGGAATTCAAAAACTAGCACCTACTGGTATTATGCTTATGTTTGCCATTTTATATTTTGGAATTATGATTGATAGTGGTCTATTCGATCCTGTCATTAGTAAAATCCTAAAATTTGTAAAAGGCGATCCTTTAAAAATTGTTGTTGGTACAGCTATCCTTACTATTATCGTTTCATTAGATGGTGACGGAACAACAACGTATATGATTACTGTTTCCGCAATGTACCCACTATATAAACGTCTTGGAATGAATCCACTTATATTAGCGGGAGTTGTTATGTTAGGAGCAGGTGTGACAAATCTTACACCTTGGGGTGGACCAACAGCCCGGGTTATGAGTGCACTTGGACTAGATGCATCAGAGCTCTTTACACCACTTATACCAGGAATGATTGCTGGTGCAATTTGGGTAGTTTTCGTTGCCTACTATCTTGGAAAAAAAGAAAGAAAACGTTTAGGAATTATGGATGTACAGTATTTAAAACAAATGCAAACAATGGATGAACAAGCTGCAACAGTCGAAGCTGAAGTACATAAACGCCCTAAACTGCTATGGATTAACTTTTTATTAACTGTTTCCTTGCTCGTCTGTCTCATACTAGAAGTTATGCCGTTACCTGTTTTATTTACAGTTGCTTTTGCTATTGCTGTTATGATTAACTATCCAAACTTAGAACAGCAAAAAGAACGTATTGCTTCTCATGCAGGAAACGTATTAGCGGTTGTTTCTCTCGTATTTGCTGCTGGAATTTTCACAGGTATTCTATCTGGAACAAAAATGGTAGATGCAATGGCTCAAAGTGTAGTTACTCTCATACCAGATGCACTTGGACCCCAGCTTCCAATTATTACAGCTCTTCTAAGTATGCCGTTTACATTTTTCATGTCCAACGATGCTTTTTACTTCGGGGTATTACCTATTTTAACAAAAGCAGCTGCGGCTTACGGAGTTAGTGCAGCTGAAATGGGACGTGCTTCCTTGCTCGGTCAACCCGTTCATTTATTAAGCCCACTCGTTGCTTCCACTTATTTATTAGTCGGAATGGCAAAGGTTGATTTTGGTGAACACCAACGCTTTACTTTATTGTGGGCGGTTGGAACTACAATGGTGATGCTGATTACTGGAATTGTAATTGGGATTATTCCAATATAAGATGAAACTAGAAAAAACAGTAGAGGAAATGTAATCCTCTACTGTTTTTATTGTTGTGAAAGTCCCCTATGAAGAAACGCGGAAATACCTTCTCTCCGGTCTCCCCACACTTCCATATATAAGCTCCGCATGTACTTTCTTTCCAGAGATCAAATACTCTAAATAGCGCCTCGCAGTTGATCGGCTTACACCTACCATTGAACTTAGCATCTCTGCAGTAATTCCCTCCTCATTAACAGTTAACATATGCTTTTTTATTTTTGCTAACGTTAAAGGGTCGATTCCTTTTGGCGCATATTCTATTTGATTTGTCTGCACCCCTCTTTGGGACCATAGATGTTCAATCTGTTCTGAAGATAATTGAGCATTTTTCTTTAACTTCGTAATCTTCTTTTGATAACTTTCTAAACTTGTTTTAAACCGATCAAATGTAAGTGGCTTTACGATATAATCTGTTACTCCACCTCGTAAAGCATGCCGCACTACATCCGTCTCTGATGCGGCTGTAATCATAATAATATCTGTATCATGCAAATTATGCCTAATATACGTGACGAGTTCGGTCCCTTGCATGTCAGGTAAATATACATCTAATAAAACGAGTTGTGGCTTTACAAATTCTAACCATTCTTTCGCCTGTTCCCCAGTCGTTGCTGTTCCAATTACTTTAAACCCCTCAATTTTTTCAGTAAAACGACGATGAATTTCCGCAATCCGAATATCATCTTCTACAATCAATACTTCAATCCCCTCATTCATTACAATTCGCCTCTCTCTTTAGGTAATGCAATGATAAATAAAGCACCACCTAAATCCCCTTTTTCAATCGCAATACTGCCATTTAAATCTTCCACTAACTCTTTCACTTTCGCTAATCCATATCCACGTTTTTCGCCCGCTTTCGTCGAAAAACCTTTATAGAATATGCTTGTAATTATTTCATCATGAACACCTTGTCCTGAATCTTCCACTTCGATTAATATTTCTTCTCCAATATCTGTTACAAACATTCTTACTTTCTTATCATGCTCGTGATTTCTTTCAATTGCTTCAAATGCATTCGTGATTAAATTCCCTAAAATAGAAACAACGTAATTACTCTCAATATGCGGACTTAACTTTTCTAAACTACTTTCCCGATCTAACATAAAATCAATCTTCAACTCTCGCGCCCTATTATAAAATCCAATTAAAATCCCACCTAACCACGGATTTTGAATTCGTTTCATAATAAATTGAACGAACTCTTGATATACTGCCGTTTCCTTATGAATAAGCTCTAAAGCATCTTCATACGACTCTAATTGGATAAGACCCGAAAGCGTATACAATAAATTATTATATTCATGCGTTTGTGCCCGCAATGCCTCTGTATATTGCCGCGTTTGAGACAATTCTGCTGTTAATTGATCCATTTCAGATTTCAGGCGTAAGCTGGATACTACACCAGTTACTTTATGATTAACTTTAATAGGTAGACGATTGGCGATAACATCCTGCCCCTTTATATTTAATTGGCGATCAAATTGTTCTTCTCCGGTTTGAAGTACATCCAGTATCGATGAATTAGGAATAACATCTAAAATAAATTCTCCCATTATATTTTGTTGTTTATCTA
>NZ_BOQD01000010.1 GCF_018332515.1 Bacillus hominis
GTGGGTTTTAATATATTTTGCAGAAATGTTTTAAAGTACTCCCCGAATTCCTATGATGCTGTACTAACTTTGTTTCTACCATTTCTTTTTGAATAGTATAGTGCATCATCTGCTGATTGAATAAATTGTTCCGGGGATTTTTCATACTCTGAAACTCCGACCGAAACTGTAATTTTCATTTTTTCTCCGTTTTGCAATTGGAATGAATGCTTTTCAACAGCTAGTCGAATTTGTTCCCCTATACGAGTTCCAAATGCTAATCCCATTTTTGGTAACAACAGGGCAAACTCTTCGCCACCCTTTCGAAAGACTAAATTTGGGAATGGTGCATTCTTTAGCAAAATACGCCCTACTTGTTTTAATACTTCATCCCCAGCAGGATGGCCGTATGTATCATTTACATACTTAAAGTGATCAATATCGATAAGTAATAAACAAAGTGAATCATCTTTCATATACTTGTTACCAATATGGCGATTCATCTCTAAATCAAACTGCCTTACATTCCCTAGATTCGTTAATGCATCTATCGTTGCATAATGCTTCATCGTTTGAAATAATTCATTCGATTGCAATACGTAACTTGCGCTTATAAATGTGATATATGCTGCAACACTACTACAAACTAAATATAATGCCACTATAGATATATCCTTAAATAAAATAGAAAGTGGCACTACTAAAATAGATAAACTATATACATTAAACCATATCCATTTTGTAAATATAGAAACTTTCATCCTCCAAATAAAGATGATTCCAATACCTATCAATACAATAGTATAACAGGCCAATTCAGAAGCTAAAGAGTGCTCAGTAAATACTAGCCGAGTAATTAAAATAATAGTAACTGTTATACTACTAGCTATCGGACCTCCAATTATAATTGCCAAAATAACAGCTAAATAACGTAGATCCAACATAATAGCTTCAATATGTACACCAAAATGCATCAACAGTACACTCAATATTCCTGTGAAAATACCTACCACACATTTCTGCCAAAAAGAGAATCCTTCTTTTAATGGCTTATCTCTTAAAAGCTGACCTCCAATAAAAATAAAGGAAAGAATAATTGTTGTGTTTACAAATAGATCTCTTAACATAAAATAATCTCCCTACTTTTCCATCTATCCCTTTCCTTATTTTATTGTATACGAAATGCCTATAATTCCCAAAGATTTTTGTTTATTTTTTTGCTGTTCCACGTGAAACAGCAAAAAAATAAAAAAGGACGAAAATTCGTCCTTTTTTATTAACAACAGCGTGATATCTTTCCACCTTTTGCGTTAAATCTAGCTTCTTGCGCCTCAGCAAAAAATTGCTTTTGACATAGAATTTTCTCTTCTGGATGATGTACTTTCATGTGATTTACATACGTTTCATAACTTGGAACTCCGACAAGTAAACTAATAAATTGCTTTCTCTTTCCCCATACGTTCCGTAAACTTTTAAGCATAGTTCCTCGACTCACTTTCATCTCTTGGAATATATGGTGCCTCTTTTAACGGCATTGGCTTATTTCTTAATACTTGAATCCAAATTCGAAGTGCAGAAATTAATACAGCGATTACAACTATCATAAAAATTCCACAAAGTGCCGCATCAATATAGTCATTAAAAATAATTTGTTTCATTTGTGCAACGTTTTTAGCTGGAGCTAATATCTTCCCGTCATCTAATGCTCCCTGGAATACTTTCGCATGTGATAGAAATCCTATTTTAGGATTTTCATGAAATAACTTTTGATAACCAGCTGTCATTGTTACAATAAGCAATCCGACAGTTGGAATAAGTGTCACCCAAACATACGCCTTTTTCCCCATTTTGAACAAAATTGTCGTTCCAAGTAATAATGCAATACCTGCTAACATTTGGTTTGCAATACCGAAAAGTGGCCATAATGTATTAATTCCACCAAGTGGATCTACTACTCCTTGGTATAAGAAATATCCCCATCCTAATACACATAACGTTGTAGCTATTACATTCGCTAATGTAGAATCTGTTTTCGCAAACGGCTTATATACATGTCCTAAAATATCTTGAATCATAAAGCGACCTACACGCGTTCCTGCATCAATCGTTGTTAAAATAAATAATGCTTCAAAGAGAATGGCAAAATGATACCAAAATGCCATCATTGCCGTTCCACCCATTACTTGTGAAAAAATATATGCCATACCTATCGCTAATGTTGGTGCACCACCTGTACGTGATAAAATCGTTTGCTCTCCAACATTTACAGCAAGGTCTTTTAATTCATTTGGTGTAATAGCAAATCCCCATGAAGAAATAACTTGAGCCGCCTGCGATACATCCGTACCGATAAGCGCTGCCGGACTATTAATTGCAAAATATGTTCCTGGTGTTAATACACAAGCCGCAATCATAGCCATCGCTGCTACAAACGACTCCATCAACATTGCCCCATAACCGATTGGCTGTGCATGTCCCTCTTGCTCAATCATTTTTGGCGTCGTACCAGATGAAACAAGAGCATGGAATCCAGACACCGCACCACAGGCAATTGTAATAAATAAGAACGGGAATAAGTTTCCGGAGAAAACAGGACCTGTTCCATCAATAAACTTAGATACTGCCGGCATCTGCAAATCTGGAGCTACAATTAAAATACCAATTGCTAACCCAAGTATCGTCCCTATTTTTAAAAATGTACTTAAATAATCACGTGGCGCAAGAAGCATCCAAACTGGTAATGCTGATGCAATAAATCCGTATACGATAAGCATAATAGCAATTGTCTCACCACTAAAAGTAAACATACTTGCAAGTGTCGGATTTTCCGCCACATATTGTCCTCCAATAAGAGATAAGATTAGTAGAACAATACCGATTACTGATCCTTCTCCTACTCGCCCTGGCCTAATGTAACGCATGTAAACTCCCATTAAAATAGCAATTGGAATCGTTGCTGCGATTGTAAACATTCCCCATGGGCTTCCAACAAGCGCCTTCACAACTACTAAAGCTAATACCGCTAATAAAATGATCATAATACCTAAAATACCAATCATTGCAATTAATCCTGTAACAGGACCAATCTCATCTTTAATCATTTCACCTAATGATTTACCATTACGTCTCATCGAAGCAAATAAAATTACAAAATCTTGTACAGCTCCAGCGACAACTACCCCGACAATAATCCAAATTGTCCCTGGTAAATATCCCATTTGTGCCGCTAAAATAGGTCCTACTAAAGGCCCTGCCCCAGCAATTGCTGCAAAATGATGCCCGAATAATACCCACTTATTTGTCGGAACATAATCTTTTCCATCATTTAATGTATGGGCTGGCGTTTGCCGATTATTATCTAAATCAAAAACCTTTCTCGCTATAAATCTACTATAAAATCGATAAGCAACGGCATACACACATACTGCAGCTACTAAGAGCCACACAGCATTAATAGTTTCACCTTGTGATAAAGCTATTACACCAAAAGCAGATGCTCCTACTGCTGCAATAACTCCCCAAAGTAAAATTGACTTCAATGTTTTCACATACAACCCCCCATTACTACTTCTTAGTGGAGATTGTACTAAATTTTCTGAATATTTCACTCAAATCCTCCTTATCATGAAGGATTTCTAGATTATCATGTTAAAATTCTCTCATTACTTGTCACAGTTCAATTTTATTTCGAAGTCGTTTTACATAATTGCGGCTTACTGGAATCGGTTGCTCATCGTACCTGTCTAAATACAAATTATACGTGCCATTATAATAAGGTTTAAGTTCTTGTACATATGACATATTAATTAAATAGCTTTTATGTACACGTAAAAAATCATATGCATTTAGTTTATTTTCTAATTCCTGGAGTGTGTATGTTGAAATATACTGATTATTTGTTGTATAAATTGAAACGGTTTTGTTTTCCTTATTTTTACTTACATATATAATATCTTCTGGGAAAATATATCTAATCCCCTCATGGCCTTCTATCGGCAGTTTACGCAAATGACTCTTTGCTTTCTCACCTTGTTCTTTTCCCATTTTATATAAAATGAATTGTAAATCTTCTTCACGAAATGGTCGTAATAAATAATAAAACGCTTGGAAACGAAAAGCTGTAATTGCCTCTTCTATATCCTCACCAATAAAAATAAATTTCGTATAATAATTCACTTCTCGTAACAAACTCGAATATTCAAAACCAGTACCATCTATTAATTGCGAATTTAAAAAAACAAAATCAGGTGTATGTTTTTTCATTATTAGCAAAGATTCTGTTCCAGTTTCCGCTTCAAAACATTCTACATTTCGAATATTTTCAGTAAAGTTCTCAACTAATTTTCTTCGCTCTTCTGTTTCTTCCATGATAAGTAAGATTTTCATTTATCCAGCCACCTAATTCCTTTGTCCATATGTCTTGTTGTATACATTCGCTTTAGTAAGAAACAATCCCTTTTTCTTACTATACCATTATTTATCTAAAAAAACAGAAAAAAGGAAACCACCTCGGTTCCCCTTCTCCTTTTACACTAATTCTCGTTGCTTCGTTTCTTGCCCAAGTATAACTACAGCAAGTGCCCCAATTAAAATTGATCCACAGAAAATCGTAAAGATTAGCGATAGTGAAGCTTGTGAAGCAACTAAGTACCCTACTAATAATGGTCCAAGAATACCACCAATACGTCCAAATGCCGCTGCCATTCCTGCACCTGTACCCCGAATAGTTGTTGGATACTGTTCCGGTGTATAAGCGTATAATGCACCCCAAGCACCTAAATTAAAGAAGGATAGTAACATACCCGCCACTATTAATGCTGTTAATGAATCCGCAATTCCGAACACATAAGCACTACATGCTGTACCAATTAAATACGTAACCAATACAAATTTACGACCAAGACGTTCAATAAACCATGCAGCTGTGAAATATCCTGGAAGTTGAGCTAAAGTCATAATAAGTACGTACTGAAAACTTTTTATTAAACTAAAGCCTTTCAGTACCATTACACTAGGTAACCAAAGGAACATTCCATAATAGGAGAAGACAACACAAAACCATAGAATCCATAACATAATTGTTGCTTTACGATATTCTCCAGACCAAACCGATTTTATATTTTCAATAACAGATGGTCTTTTTTCAACCTTTTGGAACCTTGGAGAATCGGGCAAATTCCATCTTAAATATAAAGCATATAACGCTGGAACTGCACTTAATACCATAGCAACTTCCCAACCGTATTTAGGAATAACAAAATATGAGATAAGAGCTGCGATTAACCAACCACCAGCCCAAAAGCTTTCTAATAGTACAACTATTTTCCCACGTTCGTGTGCTTCAACACTCTCCGATACAAGGGTAGATGCAACTGGAAGTTCCCCGCCAAGTCCCATACCAATTAAAAAGCGTAAAACGAGGAACATCGCGAGTGTCGTCGTTAAAGCCGTTAAGCCACTACCAATAGAAAATAGTAATAATGTAATAATAAAGACCGATTTCCGTCCTATTTTATCTGATAGTATCCCAAAAATGAGCGCCCCTACAGCCATACCAATTGAGTTAATACTACCTATCCAACCCATCTCTTGAGTACTTAATCCCCACTCTTGTTGCAACGCCACTATTACAAATGAAAGCATTCCAACATCCATTGCGTCAAATAGCCAGCCAAGCCCAGCTATACCCAGTAGCTTTCGCTTCGAAATTTCTTTTACCTTACCCACAAGAAGTCCTCCTTACACAGGTGTCTTTACACATCATTTTACATGTGTGAATTGTATAAGTAAAATACTTTCGTGTAAAAAATTCTCCTTCATCATTCCCATAAAGTAAAATGTTTATCCCGCTATTAGAGGGCAGCAGGGTTCCCATCTCAAAATCCAGCTGAAGCAAAGAAGTTAGTTGGGAGCCGTGCTGCCCATAAACGCCCGATTGGGGAAGGCTAATAATCAGTGGTGAGATGAACAAAACCCCACTGATTAAAGTTTCCTTTATCAAAAATGAACAAATAAAAAAAGTAGCGATGTTCCGCTACTTTTTTGAACGCATTACTTCTTTTAAAAATTCAACTAATACTAACTGACGACGCCAACGTGTTGGATTACTACATAATCTGTAAAACCACTCTAAATGAATAGCTTGAATCCATTTTGGCGCACGCTTTACCTCTCCAGCCCACACATCTAAACTACCGCCTACTCCAACAGCCATTTTCGTTTCTAAACGATGCTTATTGTTTTGGATAAAGTTTTCTTGCCTTGGGAAGCCAAGTGCAACAAGTAATAGGTCTGGTTTTGCCTCTTGAATACGTGAAACAATATTCTCTTCTTCTTCTTGTTTAAAATATCCATCTTGTATACCCACGATAGATGCAGCCGAATATGTCTTCGTTAAATGATCAGCCGCGGCTTGTACAACATGTGGTTTTGCACCTAATAAGAAAACAGATACTGATTTCTTCTCTTCTGATAACTTTGCAAATAAATTGCTCATTAAATCAAATCCTGCTACACGCTCTTTTAAAGGTGTACCAAGCATACCACTTGCTTTTACAACTCCAATACCATCAGGTGTAATTAAATCTGTATTTAATAATGTTTTATGGAATTTTTCGTCCTTTTTTGCGCACATAACAATTTCAGGATTTGCTGTTACCACCTGAAAAGTATGAGCTTGCTCTAATTCTAGTTGCTTCTTTAAATGTTGGATCGTTTCATCCATTGTCATTGTAGAGAAAGGAACACCTAGAATATCAACCGTTTGTACTGACATATTTAACTATCCTCTCTATCATTAAAGGTTTTTCGCTATTAATTGCTTATATGTTTCTTTCGTATCTTCATATAATTTTTGAAGTGAGAAGTTCATAGTAGCATGCTCATAAATATGCTTACCCATTACTGCTAACTCTCCAGTTTTCCACTTATCATACGCCTCTTCTAATGCCAATGCCAATGCTTTGCCATCACCCGTTGGCACAATCCACCCATAAGTTTCATCTGCAATTAACGGTTCGATTTCTCCTGCTCTAGTCACAATTGATGGTACACGTTGATTTGCCGCTTCTAATAAAACTAATGGAAATCCTTCGCTATGAGAAGTTAACAAATTGACATGTGATGAAGCAAATAATTGTTTCACATCTTGACGGTGTCCTAAAAATTCAACTTTATCATTAATCCCTTTTTCAGTAGCTAATGCCTTTAGTTCTCCTTCTAACGGCCCGTCGCCAACTAATAACACTTTAATTTTCTCCAATTTTGTTTGTTGTAACGCATCGAATAAAACTTCATGTCCTTTAACAGGATGCAGACGTGCTACTTGGATTGCCGTAAACACATCTTCATCAATATTAAACATTTCCTTTTTATTATAGCCATCTGCTTTTTCCTGATCATATTCAATCCCGTTATAAATAACATGCATCTTTTCATTTGAAATACCTAATGCCGCTAAGCTTTTTTTCAACCTATTCGTTACAACAAAAAATAAATCTATATTTTTTAAAGCTTTCAAATTTAACTTAGTAAAAATCCAGCCTTTTAAGCCTTGTTTAGTAAAGTCTTGAAATGGATCACTATGAATTGTCGTTACCCATTTTGCCGCGAATTTCTTCTTCATTAGAGAAACAAAGAAATTCGCCCTAGGACCGTGTGTATGAACTACATCAAATTCTTCTTTATTAATGAATTCACTTATGTTCTTTAAAATGGATAAATCATAGCGAGATTTTTGTGAAAACACATGAACTTTTATCCCTAGCTCTCTTGCTTCTTTCGCAACAATTCCATCTTCAAATACTGCTAATTCTACTTCACCAGTTGGGAACTGATCGAGAAGTGAAATAATATGTGTTTTTCCTCCCCCATCTTCTGCTCCTGCATTCATATGCAATATCCTCATATTTTTTCCTCCTTTAAATCCTCGCTACATTTCCATCTATCTTTATTTTACTGTACTAAAAAATAAAAGCTAACAAAAGTTAGCTTTTATTTTTATCATTCAATTTCTAAGTCTACAATTAGATACGCTAACAACACTACAAAGTAAATCCCAACTCCTGGTGCCGTCAAAATATGTCCTGCAATATATGCAATACCTAGTGCTAATACTAAGCTTGCTGTAATCATTCCATATTTTATATTAAATATCTCTTTAAATCTTGTAATAAATGCTAGCAGAATTCTTAAGCCGTAATAAATAAATGGAATCATTAGTAATGCAAAGCCAATAATTCCGAAATCATAAAACCAATCATGGAAGTCCATTTCAATTAACTTCGGATCTGGCTCTTTTTGTTCATTATACTTAAAGTTACCTGCATAACCCATTCCTAATAATTTTTGTGACGTTGGCGCTTCTTTAAAGAATTGCTTATGTCTCTCTTCATATACTTGGCGTCCGCTGAAAATAAGATTTTCTTGATTTTCTTTCTTTTGCTCTTTCTCAATCTCTTTCTTAACTTCCGCTTCCACCTTCGCCTTTTCTTCTGGCTTTTCAACTTTATGTTGTTTTTCTTCTTTTTGAATTTTCTCTTTAATTTCTTTTTCTTTTTGACCTTGCTGTGCTACGTTTTGTTCTGATAAATAGTTATTATGAATACCCATATTTTGTGCTAATGGCGTCATTTTAAACGTTCCGACAACACCAGCTAACAAGATGACAGCAATTAACCCATTAAGTACAAGAGACTTTTTGTTTGGATTTTTTCTATCAAATAGTAATTGTAGTACGATGATCCCTATTGCTGCAGCTAACGTAGCACCAATTGAGCCCATCCCTACTTTCGTACCAACTTGAATTAAAGAGTAAATCATTAACAGCGATGGAATCCAATATAAAACGTGTTTCACGCTCTTTGTTTTTTGAATAGAATATAGTACCACAATAGGGAAAATAATAGCTAAGATTGACCCTAGTTCATTACCTGCATAGAACCATCCTCGGGAACCAACCTTCATCCATTGATAACTACCAAAGTCTGTAGATGTCGAAATAGAAATAACCATAATAGCGTTAATGATTAATGTTGAATACACAATACTATTTCTGACTTTGTCACTAATATTCACTGTCTTTTTCAATGATTTTAAAGCTAAAATGTATGATCCTAGCATGATATATATATATAATGCCTTCGCAACAAACTTAACTTCTTCACCAAGTACAATAGGATTCTTAACTAGTGTATTATTAATAAACCCTATCCCTAAAACTACTGCTAATAATATTAAGTAAATTAAAAACTTCCTATTTTCCTTCTCTTTTGCCTGAATTAAAATGTAAATACCACCAACAGCCATAATAAGAAATCTTACTAAAATTCCAACAGTGGCATTTGACTTTAATAAAACGATGCTAAGAGACGTTAATAAATCTAAAACAGGCTGTAAAATAATAAAAAAGAGCAAAAAATGCTCAAATCTAACCCTAGCTTGATTTGCTAACATTCCAAGACCTCCATACAAAATCTTTACATTATCTTTTAATCATAGTTTTCTACTGTTTAAACACACCTAGCAATTATAACATAACTCATATTTAAATTGAGAACTATTTTTCATGCCGAAACTAGTCAAATCCAGCATTATTAGTAACCGAAAATATTGTCCTTTAGCTATCCTTCCCTATCCCTATAAAAACTATCTAACACATATGCACGCATTTTCGAACGTATAAAAATATTTTTTTATCATTTTATACAAATGTGCAAAACGGACTTCTCTTATTGTACCATCCCTCCAACTAAGCTACATCAAAAAACTATACAATTAATCTTTCCACACTTTTTCGCTTTACTTTATTGCTACTTATCAAGCATTTTCAAACGCTTTCTTTAGCTATTTCATCCATTTTTCTACATGTAGCGAAAAGTAATTGTTATTTCCAAAACTTTAGTGTATATTTTTTCTCTGGAACATCTTTAGGAGGAAGGAATTAAAGCCATGTTATTAATCGATATATTTACGTTTCTTGGCATTATCGCCGCTGCCATTTCTGGTACATTAGTTGGTTTGAAAAAAGATCTAGATTTATTTGGTGTCCTTTGTTTAGCTGTAGCTACTGCGCTCGGCGGCGGTATTATTCGTGATATTATGATTGGTAACCTGCCTCCTGTCGCATTTGTAAAACCCATTTACTTTTTCGTAAGTGTACTATCAGCATTATTCACATGTATGTTTTTTGAGCGCATTAATAAACTTCAAGTTGTTATTATGCTTTCTGATGCTGTTGGTTTAGGTGTATTTACAGCTATTGGTGCAAATGCAGCAATGTCACATCACGTTGACGCCTCGTTTTTAGTCGTTTCAATGGGAGTTATTACAGGTATTGGGGGCGGTATTTTACGCGACATTTGCGCTCAAGATATCCCGTATGTATTCCGAAAAGAGATATATGCAATTGCTTCTATTTTAGGAGCAGTTAGTTTCCTAATTACACATGCACTGGGGGCACACGTATTAGCTTTCTATGTTTGTTTATTAATAACATTCGTTATTCGTGTAGTCACCGTAATATATAATGTACATTTCCCCGTTTTCTTTAAAACACATGCAAAAATTAATAAAGGCCATTAAGAGAATTCTACATAGAATTCTCTTAATTTATATACAATTCCACATACTATAGAGTAATTGTATATAAAAATATATAATTACATTAGAATAAAAAAATGAAAACGTTTTATAAACAGGGGGAAGAATGATGCTTGGGGTTTTTAAAAAAAATAAAACAAACACCAGTATAATCGAATTAAGCAAAGGCCAACAAATAATATTTAACGTGCCTGCTAATTCTGAACTAAAAACTCAAATGGATATGCTACATATTTCAAAGGAAGATTTACAAATTGTAAAAGTATTACAGCCATTTATTTATGAGGAAATAGATTGGATAACAGAAAAATTCTACATCAACATCACAAAACAACCTAATTTAATTACTGTTATTGAACGCTACAGCTCTATTCCAAAATTAAAACAAACTTTAAAGACACATATTAAAGAATTGTTCAGCGGGAATATGAATGAAGATTTTATTGAACAACGTGTTAGAATTGCAAAAAGGCACGTACAAATTGGTTTACATAGAAAATGGTATACTGCTGCTTATCAAGAATTATTCCGCTCTGTCATGAAGATTTTGCAAACGAAAATTTCAACGATAGACGATTTTTCTTATTCTATAAACGTAATAAATAAATTATTCACATTAGAGCAAGAACTTGTTATTGCAGCCTATGAATCCGAATATGAAAGAATCCAACAAGAACATGAAAAAGAAAAAGAACTGACAGCTATGACGATTACACATATTGCAACAGAACTAGCGGCAGTATCTGAAAAAACAAGCTCTTCTATTCAACAGTTAACATCAAAATCCGAAAGTATCGTAGGAATTGCAAAAACAGGTACATCATTAGCTACGACATCAGAAGAAAAGGCCAACAAAGGAAAAGAACAATTAAATCTGCAAAACAAACGAATGGAAAGCATCCAAACGAATATGGAAACCATTATTACTGATACTCGTGAACTTCTTGATATTTCTAACAAAATTAACGAAATCATCGATATTGTAAAATCAATCGCCGAGCAAACAAATTTACTAGCATTAAATGCTGCTATTGAGTCTGCACGTGCTGGCGAATTTGGTAAAGGTTTTTCAGTCGTAGCGGGAGAAATTCGAAAGTTATCAGAGCAAACGAAAGAATCAATTTTCAACGTTACAAAGCTCGTTGAAAAAACTAATGAACAAATTATCCACGTCTCTTCTTCCGTGGAACAAATTAGCTCTCTCGTATCTGAAGGGACAGATAGTATGCATGCGACAGACCAATATTTCCAAGAAATCGTAAAAGATATGTCTAACTCTAAAGAACAAAATAAAAAAATTGAAAATGAATTAGAAACTATCTCACAAGTAATGAAGAGTATTCAAGACGATTCCTCGAAAATGGCCTTAACAGCGGATAATTTACAACTAGAACTAAACCGATAAGGTGAATCGGTACAAAGTGGAAATTCTTCCTCTCCACTTTGTATTCATCCTTATCATCCATCTACAAAAAAAAGAATCCGAAATGGATTCTTTTATTTTCTGAAAAATATTTTTTGGCAATAAAAATAACTCATATAAACACCAAAGCTTTGTAAAATAAACAAAGCTGGCATAACAATATTATAATATGCTATATCTACTTGAAAGAGCCTTAACGATACATATCCGGTAATTAATAATACAAACAACATATATCCTTCATTTTGCTGTTTCTTAATTAGAAAATGTAATAAAGCTATGGCCATAAATAATGTCACCACTATATATATAAGCTTTTCACATTTAAAAATAATAGAATTTATTCCCTCATCTGAAAGCTGGTTAATAACTGGTTTTAATAGTTTAAATCTTTCTACTTCCATTTCTTTTAACTCTTGATCAATGTGCTCTTTTACACTTTGATTTTTCGGTGGTTTTTCTTCATTTTGACTTTTTCCAATTAAAACAGATTGGACATAAGTCTGATTAGAAATCGTATACTGTGACATTCCCATCATCTTGATACCATAGCTCACACTAAAATGAGTACTATAAAACAAAATAAGTATTCCTATCATTTTTAATAGTAATTTTTGTTTCGTTGCTGATCGAAACAATTCAATTAACAGCACATATACAGCTATAAAAATAGGTAAAAATAACCCCATTGGTAAAATCATATTGCTAAACGCAAATAAAATGGCTGAAATTACCCACATATAAGGATGATCTAATCCCTTATATAAAAATATGTAACAAGCACAATAAAATAAAAATATTGCGAGTGATTCCGCCGTTAATACAGAACTCATAAATATATTTGGAATATATAAAGCGTAAAACATTGATGCAATACGACCACACTCTTCCCCAAAGACCATTGACGCAATGCGATAAATGAAAAATGCAGTTCCTGTACAAAATAAAATATTAAATAGTTGTAAAGCGAATACTGTATCACCAAATATACGAATGATGATTGATTCATAAATAATAAAAGGTAACTGTGCTACATTCTCTATATTATTGCCAATTGCAATCTGCTTTGCAGAATCATACATAGCTTTCATATCACCTATCATTGGACTATCTACAAATAGAACTGTGATAAGTCTTACAACTATAGATATGCTTATTAGAAAAATAAGAAATTGTTTATCTGTAAAACGGTATTGCAAAATTGATGCTACTAACAAGATAAGAATAACAAAAATCACCAATACGATTGTCATACTTGTTGTACTTCCCTCAAAAAATTGCTTACTTGTTTCAAAAGCTGACCAACAACTATAGACAAAAAATGCGAACATCGCACCTATCATTATTTTACTGAAGAAAGACGAAAAATTTGTTTGTATATGATTCATATGTCCATTGCACCTCTATTTCCATTCATAACAAAACGATTCTATCATGAATAGGCACAAGGTTAATAGGGAATTTCTATGACAAATACATAGTCATTACTTTTTCACTTGCAATGTAAGCGAATCCTCTTTTACACTACATTTTATATACGATAAATTTTCTTTCAGTTACATGAATACAAATACAGAAATTTCAATAAAGTGAAACTTTAATCCATGGGGGTTTTGTTCATCCTCCACTGACTATTAGCCCGCAAATAGTGGGATAATCCTCTTTTGGAACACTTTACTTCATTAAATATCTAATATGAGTACTCCACTTACACATGTCACTCTGATTGAAAACAGAAAATAGGGGATGAATATATGGAAAAGAAATTCATGCGAGAATCAAAAGCAATTAAAACAACACGTGTTTTTCCTAACGATTTAAATAATCACCAAACACTTTTCGGGGGAAAATTATTAGCAGAAATTGATAGTATCGCTTCAATTGCGGCTGCAAGACATAGCCGCAAACATTGCGTAACAGCATCTATCGATTCCGTTGATTTTTTAACTCCAATTCACCAGGCAGATTCTGTTTGTTATGAAGCATTCGTATGTTATACAGGAAGGTCTTCGATGGAAGTTTTCGTAAAAGTAATTGCAGAGGATCTACTAGCAGGCGAGCGTAGAATGGCCGCAACTTGTTTCATTACATTTGTCGCATTAAAAGACGGAAAACCTTCATCTGTACCACAAGTAATTCCTGAAACAGAGGAAGAACATTGGCTACATACAACTGGTTCAGATCGTGCAGAAAATAGAAAAAAAGGACGTTTGAAGAGTAAAGAAATGGCTGAAGTGTTAACTTTGAATAAACCTTGGAGTATTTAATAAATGATTTACCTTCCTTTTTTCTAATCAAAAAGGAAGGTTTTTTATATGAAGCATTTGTTTACACCCTTTTCATATAAAATACATAGAGTTGATTTACAAAGTTTATATGCGGTAAACTTATACAGATGTTCTTGTAATCTTCTTCCTTTGAAAAGGCCTATATATAGTGTGCAACATAAAAAATTTGAGGAGATAAAAATTATATGATGGAACAAAAACAAATCGTTTCAGTTGTTATCCCGCTGTATAATGCGGAAAAATATATTGAAGAAACGATGGAATCGATACTAAATCAAACATATAAACATATTGAAATTGTAATTGTAGATGATGGGAGTAAAGATCAATCATCTTCTATCGTAAAAAATCTTGAGCAAAAATATCCAGGACAAATAAAATACGTCCCTCAAGAAAATCAAGGCGTTTCTGTTGCTCGTAATACAGGAATTGAAAATGCTAGCGGAGAATATGTTGCTTTTCTTGATAGTGATGATTTATGGCATCCAACAAAAATAGAAAAACAAGTTGAAAGCATGCATAAAAACAATATGAATGCTTGTTATTGTGGCTATATGAACTTTTACGAAGAGACTGGAGAAAAAGTTGAGCACACGACAAACTTTATTAAAGGTGATATGACCAAACCTTTCTTAACACATCAAGTTGTTGCTCAAACAAGTACTTGGATTTTCAAAAGATCTATCGTGATGGATCATAATATTCGTTTCACACCAGGATGTAGCTGGGGAGAAGATTTAGAATTTCTATTTAAATTAATGAGTGTAACAAACGTATGCTATGTAGATGAATATTTGACATATTACCGAATCTTATCAGAAGGAAATCTTTCTTCAAAGTATAAAGATTATGAATTAAAAACAGCAAAAGAATTAGAAGTATTTAATCGAATGAAGGATTGGGTTCATAATAAATCAAAAGACCTAATCGTGAATGATTCTACAGAGCTTCTTGAAATTCTTGAAACTTACCTATTCCCATATACAGTCATTAATAACGCTTGTATATACATTAAGGGCAACTCTAAATTAGATAAATCACAAGTTCAACTAATCAAAAGCGATATAAAGAAATATTGTCGCAAAATTTATTCGAAAAATGGAAAACGAAGCAAGAAGTTATACGCGATGCTTTGGTTTGTACGAATCAAGTTTATGTTTTCTTAAATAAAAAATAAGCTTCTAAACATTCTTTCCGTAAACAAATCAAATTTACAAATAGGACGAAGCGCGTCCTGAAGAATAGAAAGGTCTTTTTCCATGAAAACAAATAAAATCCTTAAAAACGCCTCCTACCTATTTGTAGGAAATATTACTGTTCGATTTGTGCTTGCTATTGCGACGATTTTCTTTGCAAGATATGTTTCACCAGGTGAGTACGGTATGTTTACAACAGCGTTAGCAGTTTCCGCTGTTATTTGTTACTTTACAGATGCAGGTTTGACACATACATTTATGCGTGAAGGAACAAGAAGTGACGCTAACATTAGTGTACTAATCAGCAGCTATTTACGCATTCGTTTAGTATTAGCCATCGTAATTTCTGTGCTCTTCGCTATTTTCGCTCAGTTCTTCTACGCTGATGCTTACTTACGTGCCATGGTATATTGGGTTGTACTACCGACCATGTTTGGAGCAACTTTACAAGGTGTTGGTATGGCTTACTTCCAGGTAACAGAACGTATGCAATTTACAGCGATTATTTCTGTAATACAAGGTGTAACAGCCGCAGCTGCGCTTCTACTAGGAATGTCATTTAAATGGTCACTTATGATGGTCGCTGCCATGTACGGGATTTCTAGTCTTGTAACAGGAGTCATCGCCTTCATAATGGTACTCCGCCATACAACAGTTCATAAAGGCTGGGACAAAGGCATTTTAGATCAACTGCTTATTTTCACAATCAATGGCATTATCATTATGCTCTTACCACAGTTAGGGCCTATTATATTAGAAAAAGTTTCAACGTACGAGCAAGTTGGATTCTTTGGAGCTGCATCGAAAATACCCGCTGTACTTTATCAAATACCCGGTGTAATTGCAGCAGCCTTTTATCCAAAGTTATTTGCTTTTGGAAATGAAAAGAATATTGATGAACATAGAAAACTATCTCTGTTCGAATTAAAGCTTATGTCTTTCTTAGGAATGGGGATTTCTATCCCATTTATCGCCGATCCAAGCTTTTGGATTGTTACTTTATTAGGTGAAGAGTACGCCCCAGCTGGTGACGCTCTTGCAATTTTAGCCTTTATGGTCATTTTACAATCTATCAACTACCCACTTGCTGATAATTTAACGACAATTGGTCAACAGTGGAAGCGTGCGACAACGATGGGGATTGGATTAGCTGTCGCTATCATAAGTTACATCGCATTAGGTAGCCAATTTGGAATGATGGGAGCTGCGGCAGCTGCTATCATTACCGAGATTACATTATTAATCGGATTTACTTTATTCGTTCGTAAAGGCTTTTCATTACTATTCAAAGGAATAATATTTAATAGCCTAGCATTTATAATCAGTTACGCAATATACCGCACAACATTAATTAACTTACCTCCACTAATAGCTTTAACATTTACTGGTATATTGTACGGCATTATCGGTCTTGCCATTGATCCTCAAATACGCGGATTGATTTTAGGATTTATAAATAAAAAGCTAGTTAGAAAATAAATAAAAATAAAAACTTCAAATTAAATTTGAAGTTTTTATTTTATCTTCTTTACTTAGAATTAACCCTGTTTTCAATCTTTATCTTAAATTGACTTGCCTTTCTGGAATGATTATACTTGGAAACGAACAGCCCTAGATGTACAACACCTAGTATTAAGGCAATTCGCAGTTAATCTTCCATACAAATATTAACTTGCCACACCACGAATTGTACAACTGAAAACTTTATTACTACCATTAAAAATTGCCGATTCATCCATAGTTTTTTTTCATTATAAAACAATATCTAAATATGGAGAATGTGGTTTAAATCTGAATAATTGTATTGAGGAGGCTTATTCATTTAATGACTTCAGAAGTAAATAAAAGAACCTTTTTTACTAAAAGCACACTTATTATCATTCCATTATTAATAATATGTGCATTTGCTTTTCATTACTTTTTCCTAAAATCAGACAGTGTATTTTCTAGTACGGGAGATGCATTATCACAATTCAGCTTTTTTACATTCCTTTTACAACATGCATTTAAAGATGGGAATTTGTTTTGGTCTTGGGATTATGGCTTAGGTGGAGATTTATTCGGAGAATTTAGTTATTACTATAGTACAGCCCCATTTTTCTGGCTTACGCTCCTTCTTCCTAAACTAAATTTTGACCAAATCTTTGAGATGAAGCTATATATGAGTATTTTAAAAAGTACATTAGCGATGTTATTCATGTATGGCTCTTTACGTTATCATAATAAAACTATTTTTTCTTCTTTCATTTCTGCCATTATATATGGGGGATGTGTGACTTTTATTCGCCATTCTTTATTATGGGACTTCATGGCAGATGCTATAGTGTTTCTACCTTTAGTAATATGGGGACTGGATAAATATATTTTAGAGCGAAAAAAGGGATTATTCCTGTTTGCAACAGCGCTTATGCTTGCATCAAATTTCTATTTCGCTTTCATTACTAGCATTTTCATCTATATTTATGCCTTTTTCCAATATTTCGCTACACAGCAAAACAAAGCGATAAAAACATTTCTAACTTATTATATTAGAATTGCTTTTCTATATTCCTTATCACTAGGTTTAGCTGCTGTTTGCTTTATACCATCTGTAAATGGTGTATTTAGTTCAGATCGACTAGCTACAAAATTTACTGTTCCGTTATTTTTTGAAGATACGTTTTATAAAAACTTAATGGAAAGTATCTTTTTCATTAATAATACAGAGGATTATCAGCTCGCATTCCCAGTTTTCATCCTCTTCCTTATTACTAGCGCGCTTCTAATACGCAATAAACTTGTCACAAATAAGTTACTCTTTACAGGGTTTATGTTAGTTCTGTATATGATTCCATATACGTATTCCGTATTTAATGGTTTTTCTGCTATGCAATACAGATGGTTTTACCTATTTGCATTTGTGGTTGCCCAAACTTCAGCTTACATTTTAGATTGGATGCTACTTCACAAAAAGAAGGTCAACTATTTAATAGGTCCTTTGCTAGCAACAGCACTATTTATTTACGCATTCTATAGAAAAGTAAACATAAACGAACAACCACTAGAAACGATTGATAACATTTTAATTGGTACTACTGCTTTATCTATTATTACAATATTGCTATGGCGCTATTTATCAAAAGTAGTCTTACAATCTTTCATTATATTAAATGTACTGGTCAATGTAATATGTATTAATTACGTCTATTCAGATACAGCTCTTAGTAAACACTTTAATCAAGCAGGCGTAACGAAAGAATCATTACATGGGCCAGGTCTCGATAATAAGGATGAAATTGACGCAATTCGTTATATACAAAATCAAGATAAAGATTTTTATCGAATTATCAATCCAAACAATAATTATAAGAATACACCGATGCTGCAAGGTTATCATGGTACAAGTACTTATCAAAGCTTAGTCAATCATGATGTTCATGACTTTATGAAAAATAAGTACAATGTTTTCCAAGGATATGATAGTCCATCTATGTTCTTCCAGTTAGATAAACGACTATTCCTTGAGAACATGCTAGGGGTAAAATATTATGTATTAAGTGAAGGTGCTAATAAAACTGATATTCCATATGGTTATACGTATTTACAACAAGTAGGTCCTTACAACATTTATAAAAACGAATTTGCATTACCATTAGGCTATGTATACGAAGCTGGTATAAGTGATGAAGAATTTTCAAAACTTAATTTCGCCGAGAGAGATCAACTTTTATTAGATGCTGTAGTTGTAGATAACGTTGGAAGTCTTCCTTTAAAACACTTTAATACAAAACAGCTAGATTCAAAACAAATTAAGATTAATCCAAATAAAATTAAGTTGGAAAATATAGAGAAAGAGAAAGATATACTTACTGTTCATGAAAATGGGCGTATAATAGTACCTGTTGATAATACCGATATGTTAGGTGATCTCCTTGTTGAAATTAAAATTAGAAATATAAATAAGGAATCATTTGGGGTTAATGTGAATGACAAATCTATGATAAAAGGTAATGAAGATGGAGCTTATGCTTACCCGTTAGAAAGATTTGTTTACAATTTAGGAAAAGATGCGAAGCCAACTGAGCTAATCATTTCTATCCCTACTCCTGGTCAATATGAGTTTAAAGACTTACAAATCAACAGTACCAACTATAAAACTGTCCCGAAAAAAGTGAATACTTTAAAAGAAAATAGCCTACAAAATATTTACTATAAAGGTAACTACTTAAAAGGTAATATTAATTCTACTAAAGATGGATTACTATATTTATCTGTACCATATAGTAAAGGATGGTCAATACAGGTTGACGGTAAAGAAACTGAGTTTACGAAGGCTAATTCTTCCTTTATTGGTGTTCCTATTTCAAAAGGGCAGCATGTAGTTGAAATGAAATACGTCACACCTTATTTCAAAATGGGTCTCGTTATTTCTATCATTTCATTTATCATTTGTATCTCGCTTCTAGTTCTTGGAGATAAGGATCGATATACAAAATTTAAAAGTCGTTTTAAAAAAAGTTAGTAAAATAAAGTGAAGTAAAAGTTGAAGATAATTGCTTCAACTTTTACTTCATGCTCAGTTTAAAATTACACCTAAGGAGGTCCTAACATGACCCTTTCAATAGTAGTACCTTGTTATAATGAGGAGAAGGTGCTTCGAGCTTTCTATTCAGAGACTTCTCTTGAAATTCATAAGCTAACTACTAATTATGAATTTGTTTTCGTCAATGATGGAAGTAAAGATAATACATTAGAGATTCTACGTGACCTAGCCGATTCAGACTCAAATGTGCATTATATATCATTTAGTAGGAATTTTGGAAAAGAAGCTGCTATGCTTGCCGGTCTAAAGTACGCTACAGGCGACGCTGTGGTTATTATGGATGCTGATTTACAACATCCACCCGAACTAATAAAAGATATGTTAGACGGCTATAATAACGGCTATGATCAAGTAATTGCAAAGCGAACTAGAACAGGTGATTCACCAGTACGCTCTTTCGTTTCTCGCTTATATTATAAAGTCATGAATAAATTCGTTGATATTGAGCTAGTAGATGGCATCGGTGATTTTAGACTTTTAAGTAGAAGTGCAGTCGATTCATTACTATCTCTAACTGAATACAATCGTTTTTCAAAAGGTTTATTTTCTTGGATTGGTTTCAAGGAACAAATTATTGAATACGAAAATGTATTACGTTCTGACGGAGAAAGTAAATGGACTTTCTCTAAGTTATTAAATTACGGGATAGATGGTGTAATTTCGTTTAACAATAAACCATTGCGATTATCTATATACCTTGGATTATTAACAACGCTTTTAGCTGTTTTATATGTAATCACTACATTTATTCAAATTACTGTTAGCGGCGTCGATGTACCAGGATACTTTACATTAATTTCTGCCATATTATTTATCGGTGGTATTCAACTCATTTTCCTAGGAGTTATCGGTGAATACATCGGTCGTATTTATTACGAAACAAAGCGTAGACCACATTTCATTGTAGCAGAGAAAAAAGTTAGTAAAGTAAAACAAAAAGTTTAGTAAAAAAGTTACTTCTGTAAATAGAAGTAACTTTTTTACTATTATATTCCCCAAAAAAATTAACGCAACATAATTCTTGAAAAAATATACATTTTGAAATGATAGCATTATATGAAAGAATTTAGTATCATGATTCAAGGTACTATTTCAAGTTGGACGGAGGATACTATGAGCTTATTAACAGTCGAAAAACTAGGACATACATTTGGTGATCGTACATTATTTAAAGATGTATCTATGCGATTACTAGCAGGTGAGCACGTTGGATTAGTCGGTGCAAATGGTGTTGGTAAATCAACATTTATGAATATTATTACTGGTCAACTTATTCACGACCAAGGTCGCGTAGAGTGGACACCAGGTACACATTACGGTTACTTAGACCAGCATACAATTTTAACACCTGGTCGTACAATCCGTGATGTATTAGCAGACGCATTTTTACCTTTATTTGAAAAAGAAAACGCGTTAAATGAAGTTACAGAAAAAATGGGAACAGCTACACCAGAAGAATTAGAGGACCTTCTTGAGCAAATGGCCGAAATACAAGATGCTCTGGAAGCAGGCGGTTTCTATTTACTAGATATGAAAATCGAAGAAGCAGCACGGGGTCTTGGAATTGATGCAATCGGTTTAGATCGTGATGTTTCAGCACTAAGTGGTGGACAACGTACAAAAGTATTACTTGCTAAACTATTACTTGAACAACCAGAAGTATTATTACTCGATGAGCCTACCAACTATCTAGACGTTGAACACATTAATTGGTTATCGAATTATTTAAAAGAATACCCGCATGCATTCTTATTAATTTCCCATGATACGGAATTTATGAATAAATGTGTTGATGTTATTTTCCATCTAGAATTCACGAAGATGACGCGCTATACAGCGACATACGAAAAATTCCTAGAACTAGCAGAAATCAATAAAAATCAACATATAAACGCTTATGAAAAGCAGCGCGAGTTTATTAAAAAGCAAGAGGACTTCATTGCGAAGAACAAAGCTCGTTATTCAACTACAGGTCGTGCAAAGAGTCGTCAAAAACAGCTTGATCGTATGGAGCTTATTGATCGTCCTGAAACGGCAATTAAGCCAGAATTCTCATTTAAAGAATGTCGTGCGAGTAGCCGTTTCGTCTTTGAAGGTGAAGATGTAGAAATCGGATATACACACGCATTACTACCAAAACTAACAATGACAATTGAACGCGGTGAAAAAATTGCTATCGTTGGATGTAATGGTGTTGGTAAATCAACATTACTAAAAACGATTTTAGGAAAAAATAAACCTTTAAGTGGTAAAACGAGCCTTGGTGACTTCTTAGAGCCTGCATACTTCGAGCAAGAAGTTAAAGCTGATAATATAACACCAATTGATGACGTCTGGAACACATTCCCTAGCATGGACCAACATCAAATTCGTGCAATGTTAGCGAAATGTGGATTGAAGAATGAACATATTTCTCGCCCATTAAATCAATTAAGTGGTGGGGAACAAGCAAAAGTTCGCTTATGTAAACTAATGGGTGAAGAAAGTAACTGGCTACTATTCGATGAGCCAACGAACCACCTTGATGTTACAGCAAAAGAAGAACTTAAAAAAGCTATGAAAGCATATAAGGGGACAATTCTTCTTGTATGTCACGAACCCGACTTCTATGAAGACTGGATAACAAAAGTTTGGAATGTTGAAGAGTGGGCAGAAAAAAACAACTAAATTATTTCATGTCAGTAAAAACGGACCGTTCCTAAAAGATATTTAGGGACGGCCTTTTTTTATACATAATGATTTTTTTCTCTCTCACCACTTACGAGAACCTCTCACAATATAAAGAAATTAAAAATGTAAATGATATCCTAAATTTTATAATCTTACATTCTAAAGATAATTTTGGTATCATTTAAATAAAATAGGAGAGGAATTAATTGAAATGGTATTTAGTAACCTTGTCTTTTTATGTTTATTTTTACCCGCTGTACTCTTAATTTATTATGCTGTACGCAAAGAACTACAAAATATAGTTTTATTATTTTTTAGTTTAGTATTTTATGCTTGGGGCGAACCCATTTATGTTTTCCTAATGCTGTTCTCTATCTTTGTTAACTATTGGTTTGGTATCTTGTTAGGGAATAGTCGCTTCACAAATGGGCAAAGAAAACTATTATTAACGTTTGCAATTGTAATGAACACAGCTATTTTAGGATATTTTAAATACGCAAACTTTTTAGTGGATAATATTAATTCTATCTTCCATACCAATATTATTCTTGAAAAAATACCTTTACCAATTGGTATTTCATTTTTCACGTTCCATGCGATGAGTTATATTATCGACATTTATAAGAAAAAAGTCGATGCTCAACGAAATATCTTTGATTTGGCTTTATACTTTACTGTATTTCCACAATTAGTAGCAGGACCAATTGTTCGTTATAATACAATTTCTCACCAATTACACCAGCGAACTGTTGATGCCGAAAAATTCTCTGAAGGAGTTCGCCGTTTTATTATTGGTTTAGGGAAAAAAGTTTTAATTGCTAACCAATTAGGTGCTATAGCCGATGAGATTTTCGCAATGAACCCTTCTGATATGAGTGTATCATTAGCTTGGATGGGAGCCATTGCCTATACGCTACAAATTTACTTTGATTTTTCTGGATATAGTGACATGGCAATTGGATTAGGAAAGATGTTTGGATTTGATTTTCTAGAAAACTTTAATTATCCATATATCTCAAAATCCATTTCTGAATTTTGGCGTCGTTGGCATATTTCGCTCGGTTCTTGGTTCCGCGATTATGTCTATATTCCTCTTGGAGGAAATCGCGTTACAACTTGGAAAATTTATCGTAACCTCTTCATCGTATGGGGGTTAACTGGTTTTTGGCATGGTGCCAGTTGGACCTTTATGATTTGGGGTATTTATTATGGAATGCTAATTGCACTTGAAAAAGCAGGACTTGAAAATCTACTTCAAAAATTATGGAGTCCTCTCCAACATATTTACGTTATGTTTTTAGTTATTATTGGATGGGTATTTTTCCGCGCAGATAATTTCAGTTATTGCCTTGAATTTTTAAAATCCATGTTCGGATTTAACGGTCCGTTAACAGATATTAATAGTTATTTCTATGTAATGAATTATTGGGGCATTTTCCTATTAGCTATTATTACTGCAGCGCCCGTATTTCCATGGTTACAAAAAGTGTTATCAACAAAAAGATTTGCTGTTTTATCGCCAATATATTATTTAAGTATTTTAGTCATTGTTTTAGTATTCCTAACAAATGCAACTTATAATCCATTTATTTATTTCCGTTTTTAAAGGAGGTTCACTATGAAAAAATTTCAAAACCTCACTTTAATAATGGGGTTTCTTACAGTTATTTTTGGAGTGGGTATTTGGACAGCAAAAGTTATCCTTATAGATAAAAAGACATTTTCTGAATTTGAGAACAGAAACTTAGCAATTAAACCTGCTGTAAATGCTTCCACTATAAAAACTGGAGAATTATTTAAAGGTATCGAAACACATTTTACAGATCATATTGGACCTAGAGATTTCTTTCTTGAAAGTTATATAAAGTTCCAACTGTCTATGAATCGAACATTCGTAAACAACATTCATGTTACAAATGATCAATTTATTTTTAATAGACCTAATATGGAAAATCATTTAAACGATGTTGATGCCGGGGTTCATGAATTAAACACTTTGAAAAAAGATTTTCCACAAACAGAATTTTATTTTTCTCTAGTTCCTAGTAAGCAAACAGCTTTACAATATAAGCTTCCATCTTATCTAAATCTTGGGTACGAACAAATACTTAGAGATCACCTTGCTGAGAAATTGGTAGAAACGCAATTCCCTATTATTGATGTATTACCCATGTTTAAAGAAAGATTTACTAACAAAGAACTAGAACGAATGTATTTAACTACAGACCATCATTGGAATATGGAAGGTGCCTTTTATGCGTATGAGGATACGATGAATTTTATTAATTCTCATTCAAACAAATATAAAGGACAACCAATAAATAAAGACGACTACACCATTAACTGGGAAAAACCGAAAGGAAAGTTTGTTGGTAGCTGGAATAATCAATTGTACCGCTTAATTGATACTTCATCTGTACAAATTCCATATGTCCACTATAATTCCGGTGAATCTTGGGACGACTACACGGTTTACTATGGCGCCATTAAAGATGATACCGCTAAGGAATCTATGGCTCAGTTTTACGGAAAAGAAAAAGATATTCCTGCCCCTGGATATGCTAGTGTTTATCAGACTGATTTCCCTGAAATAAACATCATTAATGAAAAGGCAGACAACGATTTACACATCGTTATCTTAAAAGATTCGTATGCTGATGCTACATATCCTTTATTTGCACGTAATTTTGCTAAAACAACTTTTATTGATCCTCGTTACACTCAAGGAAAAAGTGTGAAGCAGCAAATAGAAGAACAAAATGCAGATATTGTATTGTTTATATACAATGACACCAACGTTTATGGTGACATGTATAAATTTCAAAATGTAAAATAAAAACTTATTTTAAACTGTAAATAGTGGGATTAGAATCCCACTGTTTACAGTCTCAATTTATATAGTAATATCGGGCTAACCTTAATCTAAAATCATTCAAATCATTATACGCTTCCAAATTCGCTAACATCCCTCGAATAACTGGAATCCTCGGATTTTGAACTCTCATTTCAGATTCTAAAACATCTAAAGTGACTAAAACCTCATCATTTTCCAGTTGGTCTGCTAATGTTCGTTTTAATATAATAATTTCATTTAAAAAATGCTCTTTCACCTGTTCTTTAATAAGCTCTGAGCTACAAAAAAACTCCCCCATCTTTTCTTCATTTAAAACAGGCTCCTCCGAAGACTCTAGAAGCCCTTCTACTAAATCGTCTACTCTTTTTAAAATAAATGAAGCAACATGAGAGAAATTAATTTCCGGTTCATTTAAAATAATTAATTGTAAATAACCGTGGCATATCCCTTCCACCATAATTACCAAATCTAATAAATATGGGCTGACCTTTTCACCATAAATAGACAGTAGGCTATTCCGATAAAATGCATGAGATTCTAACTTCATCCGCACCATAAACTCTTCTACTTCTTTATTAAATGGAATGGCATTTTCTCTTGCATGCATAATAATAAATTCTTTATGTTTTTGCACATCAGTAAACTGAAAATATAATTGTTTTTCAAATTTTTCACGTGGTAATAACGACTCTTTTTCAATATCCAGCATTTTCTTTTGGATTTTGTCATAATAATATCGAAGTGTCGCTAATAAAAGCTCATCTTTCGATTTAAAATACAAATAAAAAGCCCCTTTTGATATACCACAGGCTGTGACGATTTCCTGTACTGACGTTGCGTTTACACCCTTAGTCGCAAATAACTTCATAGCCATCTCTATAATTAAGCGCTCTTTTTCTTTCATATCTTCTCTCCTAAACTTAATTTCGCATCTTATGTAAATTAAAATTCAATTTAATCTTATATTAGCAAGTAGCAAAACCCCTATCCAAAAATTCAGCGGGACAAAATAGGTATTTGTGGGCCTACTATCTATATAGAATCTCGATTAATAAAAGATAATGCTTCAGTAAGGAATAGTAAAAAATCTCGTTCCTCACAGTTTCACTTTATTATACCATCTCTTTTCATTGACGATTGACCAATCAGTCAGTTATATTATGTATTAGACTGACCAGTTGGTCAATACAATAAAAAAGGAGCGCAAACATGAACAAACTCATCAATTTCTCGTTAAAAAATAAGTTCGCAGTTTGGCTACTAACCATTATTGTTACCATTGCAGGCATTTATTCTGGGATGAATATGAAGTTAGAAACAATTCCTGATATTACAACGCCTATTGTAACAGTAACTACGGTTTATCCTGGTGCTACACCAGAAGAAGTCGCTGATAAAATTTCAAAACCAATGGAAGAGCAACTCCAAAATTTAAGCGGTGTAAACGTTGTTAGTTCATCATCTTATCAAAACGCATCTTCTATTCAGGTGGAATATGATTTTGATAAAAATATGGAAAAAGCCGAAACGGAAATTAAAGAAGCGCTCGCAAACGTGAAACTGCCAGAAGGTGTGAAAGACCCGAAAGTCTCACGAGTAAACTTTAATGCCTTTCCTGTTATTTCATTAAGCGTAGCGAGTAAAAATGAATCTTTAGCTGCCTTAACAGAAAATGTAGAAAAAAATGTTATTCCTGGATTAAAAGGACTTGATGGTGTCGCATCTGTTCAAATCGCAGGTCAACAAGTAGACGAAGTACAGCTTGTCTTCAAAAAAGATAAGATGAAAGAATTAGGTTTAAGTGAAGATACCGTAAAAAATATTATTAAAGGTTCGGACGTATCGTTACCACTTGGCTTGTATACATTTAAAGATACGGAAAAATCAGTGGTTGTAGATGGTAACATTACAACAATTAAAGCATTAAAAGAATTAAAAATTCCAGCTATCCCTTCATCACCGAATGGTCAAGGTAATCAAAACGCTGGTGCTGGAGCACAAACACCACAGATGAATCCAGCCGCTATGAACGGCATACCAACGGTTACATTAGAAGACATTGCTGATATTAAAGAAGTCGGAAAAGCAGAGTCCATTTCTCGAACAAATGGAAAAGAAGCAATCGGAATTCAAATTGTGAAGGCTGCTGATGCGAATACAGTTGATGTTGTAAATGCAGTTAAAGATAAAGTAAAAGACCTTGAGAAAAAATATAAAGACTTAGAGATTATTTCAACATTCGATCAAGGTGCGCCTATTGAAAAATCAGTCGAAACAATGCTTAGCAAAGCTATTTTCGGTGCTATCTTTGCGATTGTTATTATTATGTTGTTCCTGCGAAACATTCGAACAACGCTAATCTCTGTCGTTTCTATACCACTTTCTTTATTAATTGCAGTTTTAGTAATAAAACAAATGGATATTACGCTTAACATTATGACACTTGGAGCAATGACAGTCGCTATCGGACGTGTCGTCGATGACTCCATTGTTGTTATTGAAAATATTTATCGACGTATGTCGTTATCAGAAGAAAAACTACGCGGGAAAGATTTAATTCGTGAAGCTACGAAAGAAATGTTTATCCCAATTATGTCTTCTACAATTGTAACAATCGCTGTATTTTTACCGCTTGGACTGGTAAAAGGTATGATTGGTGAAATGTTCTTACCATTCGCTTTAACTATTGTCTTTGCTTTATTAGCATCGTTACTAGTGGCTGTTACAATCGTACCAATGCTAGCTCACTCCTTATTCAAGAAAGAGAGCATGCGAGAAAAAGAGGTACATCATGAAGAAAAACCAAGTAAATTAGCAAACGGTTATAAACGTATACTTGAATGGGCTTTAAATCACAAAATTATTACATCAAGTATCGCTATTCTTCTATTAGTAGGTAGCCTTGCACTTGTACCAATTATCGGTGTCAGCTTCTTACCATCTGAAGAAGAGAAAATGATTATTGCAACGTACAAACCTGAACCAGGTCAAACGTTAGAAGACGTCGAAAAAATTGCAACGAAAGCTGAGAAGCACTTCCAAGATAAAAAAGATGTAAAAACAATTCAGTTCTCATTAGGCGGAGAAAATCCAATGAGCCCTGGTCAATCAAATCAAGCTATGTTCTTCGTTCAATATGATAACGATACGAAAAACTTTGAAAAAGAGAAAGAACAAGTTGTTAAAGATTTACAAAAGATGTCTGGAAAAGGCGAATGGAAAAACCAAGATTTCGGAGCAAGTGGCGGTAGTAACGAAATTAAGCTATACGTTTATGGAGATAGCTCTGAAGAAATCAAACCTGTCGTTAAAGACATTCAAAATATCATGAAGAAAAATAAAGACTTAAAAGATGTAGACTCTAGTATTGCGAAAACATATGCAGAATACACTTTAGTCGCAGATCAAGAAAAGTTAAGTAAAATGGGGCTAACTGCTGCTCAAATTGGAATGGGACTTTCTAATCAACATGATCGCCCTGTTCTCACAACAATTAAAAAAGACGGTAAAGATGTAAATGTATATGTAGAAACTGAAAAACAAAACTATGAAACGATCGATGACTTAACAAATCGTAAAATTACAACACCACTTGGCAATGAAATTGCAGTTAAAGATGTGATGACTGTAAAAGAAGGTGAAACTTCTAACACAGTAAAACATCGTGATGGCCGCGTTTATGCGGAAGTGAGTGCGAAATTAACATCGGATGACGTTTCAAAGGCGTCTGCTGCCGTTCAAAAAGAAGTAGATAAAATGGATCTTCCTTCTGGTGTAGATGTTTCCATGGGCGGTGTTACAAAAGATATTCAAGAATCATTTAAACAACTTGGCTTAGCGATGTTAGCTGCAATTGCCATTGTATACTTCGTTCTTGTCGTTACATTTGGCGGTGCCCTTGCACCATTTGCAATCTTATTCTCGCTACCATTCACAATCATTGGTGCACTTGTCGCCTTATTAATCTCTGGTGAAACATTAAGTGTATCTGCAATGATTGGTGCGCTTATGTTAATCGGTATCGTTGTAACAAACGCAATCGTACTTGTCGATCGTGTTATCCATAAAGAAAATGAAGGTGTATCAACACGTGAAGCATTACTAGAAGCTGGTGCAACACGCCTGCGTCCTATTTTAATGACTGCAATTGCAACAATCGGGGCTCTTATCCCGCTTGCATTAGGATTTGAAGGTAGTGGCTTAATTTCTAAAGGACTTGGTGTAACCGTAATTGGTGGATTAACGAGTTCAACGTTATTAACACTTCTTATTGTTCCAATCGTTTATGAAGCACTAAGCAAATTCAAAAAGAAAAAAGTAAAATAAAAAGAAATAACCTCGCTAACTGCGAGGTTATTTTTTATCTCCAAACAAGATTAGGAAATCACTATATCCTTCTTTCTCTAGCTCCTCTTTTGGGATAAATCGAAGAGCTGCTGAATTTATACAATAACGAAGTCCATTTGGTCCTGGACCGTCTGGAAACACATGCCCAAGATGTGAGTCTCCTTCTTTACTTCTCACTTCCGTACGCGTCATATTATGACTAACATCCATTTTTTCTTTCACGCTAGCTGACATAACCGGTTTCGTAAAACTCGGCCATCCACATCCACTATCAAATTTATCTAAAGAAGTAAATAACGGTTCCCCTGAAACAATGTCTACATAAAGACCTTCCTCTTGATAGTTCCAATACTCATTTCGAAATGGTGGTTCTGTACCATTTTCCTGCGTTACATAAAACTGCATCTCGTTTAATTTTTCTTTTAAATGGGCATTATTCTTTGGCCAATGCTGTTTAATAAAAGCATCTCGCCCTGATCCTTTACGGTATAACTCATAGCGGAATGTGTTTTTCTTATGATAGCCTTGATGATATTCTTCAGCCAGATAAAACGTAGTAGCTGGCAATATTTTTGTAGCAATCGGCTTCGAAAAATGCCCACTCTTCTCAAGCTCTTCTTTTGAAATCTCTGCCTTTTTATGTTGTTCTTCATTATGATAAAAAATCACCGTTTCATAAGACTGTCCACGGTCGTGGAATTGCCCCCCCATATCAGTCGGGTCAATTTGTCTCCAATATATATTTAACAACTCTTCATACGGCATTTTATTTGCATCGAATGTAATTTGTACTGCCTCATAATGTCCCGTTGTTTCCGAGCACACTTCTTTATACGTTGGATTCTCTTTATGGCCACCTGTATAGCCTGAAACAACTTGTATAATCCCTTCCATCTCTTCAAATGGCGAAACCATGCACCAGAAACATCCTCCAGCAAATGTAGCTAATTCTATCTTTTCATTTACAGCCATTATTTCACCCCTATTCTATATTCTCCTTACAGTATGGCATAAGAAACACCATGTTATAAAAGAAAAAGCATCGAATATCGATGCTTTTTCTTTACTCTATTGTTTTCCAACATCCTGATCCATTTCATCACTTGTCACATCTAAAACATCTAATAAGAATATGAAGATTGGAATACCGATAATTAGTCCCCATACACCTAAAAAGTGTTCAGAGAAAATTAGTATCATAAACGTGTAGAAGATCGGTAAATTTGTTTTTTGTGACATGAATTTCGGGTTTAACACATAGCTTTCGAGCGCATGGATTACTGTTACGATAACTACAATATAAACGACATACATAATACCGCCGATATTGTAAGCAATCATACAAAGCGGGAATAACGAAATAATAACACCTGCGACTGGAATTAAACCAAGCAAGAAAATCATTAACGCTAAACCTAGTAATTGCGGGAATCCTAATATCCATAATGCAATAACAGATAAAACACAGTTAACAATTGCAATTAAAAATTGTGCTTCGATTACTTTTCCGAATGAACGTGCAAATTTCTTTCCAAAATACTCAATTTCAGTATAGAAAATGGCAAGCCTGCTTTCTTTAAACTTCGCAGTAAAAGCAACGATACGCCCTTTTTCAAGTAAGAAAAATAAGCTTAAAATTACAGAAAGTAAAACTTGAAGGCCAAATTTCCCAACATTCGTAATGGATTTATACAAAATGTCTACGCCTTGCCCTACATATTTAGAAAGTTCCATATGATTAACAGCATTAACTGCATACTTAATTAATTCACTATCAGGTGGATTTCTTAAAAATACATTGAATTGATAAATCAATTGTGAAATTTGTATTGTTAATACCGGTAAATATTTAAATAGCGTAATGGCAATTCCCGCCACTAACATTACATATAAAAGCGCTATAATAATTTTCCGATTAATTGGCATAAAATGATCTAATTTACGAGAAATAAACTTTTGGAATCGATCCATTAAATACGTCAACATAAACGTAATTAAAATTAAATTTAGCATACTTTGCATCCCATACAATATGAGAGCAAGTAATACTAATACGATTAACCTCTGAAATCCTTTGCTTTGAAACAGGTTTTTTATTTGCATAATCGGCGAGTACTCTCTCCTGTCCTATAAAGTAAAACGTTAATAAGTAGATTTCTCTCTATTTTCTACCTATAATTTATTCATTCATATGAAGATGAGCTATCATATAATTCCTAAAACCATACAGTAGCTTACTTCTTATTTTACAATACAATGACCTAATTCAAAACGTATTCTACACAGTATTAATGAAGATTTAAAGAAACTTACATTTTGCTAACAATAGGTCTTACCACTACTGTAACATAAAAAGCAAGCTATCAGTAGAAATCCGTCCTACAAATAGCTTGCTTTTATATTTTTTTAAGTAAGTTTTATCCCGCATTAACGGGCGGTAAGACCCCTACCTCAAAATTCGGCGAATACGAGGTAGTTAGGTGGGAGATAACTGCTCGTAAAAGTCCGATTGGTGAAGGCCAATAATCATTTTGGGATGGACACTTCCCAATGATTAAAGTTTCACCTTATTATCCGATAAACGGCATAAACATTGGGATAACCACCACTGTTACGACACCAACTACTGTCACAGCGATACTTGCCATAGCTGCTTCTACTTCACCCATTTCGATTCCTACTGCAACCCCTAATGCATGACCCGCTGTTCCAAGTGCTAAACCTTTTGCAATTGGATGTTTCACTCTAAATGTTTTTAAGAATAATGCTCCTAATGCGTATACAATAACTGCGTTAAAGATAACTGCAAATGATGTAATTGCTGGAATACCACCAATGCTTTCAGAAATTGGTAATGCGATGGCTGTTGTTGCTGCCTGCGGTAACATTGAGTTCATTACTGCTGTATCTAAACCAATCGCTTTTGCGACAATGAACACAACAATCACTGAACAAATAGATCCAATCACGATAGCTGATAAAATTTGCCACCAATATTTTTTTAACTTATCAACTTGTTTATATAATGGAATTGCAAAGGCAATTGTTGCTGGCTCTAAGAAGAAACTAATCATCTTCCCACCAGTATTATATTCTTCAAAAGTAAAGTTACCTACCTTTAAAAATACAATCCCTAATACCATTGCTACGAATAGTGGTGTAAATAAGAAGAATCCTTTTGAGTGTTTGAATAAAAACGTTCCGATTCCGTATGCAATTAATGAAACGACGATTCCGAAATATGGAGTCATTGTGCTTGTCATGTTCATTACCTCCTAG
Organism: Bacillus hominis; assembly: GCF_018332515.1. Taxonomy (GTDB): domain Bacteria; phylum Bacillota; class Bacilli; order Bacillales; family Bacillaceae_G; genus Bacillus_A; species Bacillus_A hominis. The sequence goes on from NZ_BOQD01000010.1 coordinate 33,218, forward strand.
CCATGTATGTTCTAAAATAGTTACGCGACTTTTCCGTGTTTTCTTCCTTTGTTTACAACTTTCAATTCTTTTGTATCTTTTGTTTCTTTGTCATCTTTACCTAACATTAATTGTGCAGATAAACCTGTTACAGCAAGTAGAATAATTGTTGCGACAACGATTACAGTTAGGATTTGTACAAAATTTTGGCTCATTACACCAAGAGAGTTAATAACTGAGATACCTGATGGGACGAAAAGAAATCCGATAATACCTGTTAAGGCTGTTCCAAATGATTCAACTTGCTCCAATTTAATAACCTTTAAACATAATAGACTAAATAAAACGACTAACCCAATTACTGATGAAGGCATCGGAATGGGTAAATGGGTTGAGATAATATTAGAAACTAACATAATAGCTGAAAAAACGAATATTTGTGATAGAAAACCATATACTTTTTTTGTGCTCATTTTGGCCACCTCTTTTGATTTGGTACCTTTATTTTATAGGATATAAATGTAAAAGAAAGCGTTTACATAGTGGAATGTCAAATATAAACAGCCAATTACAAAAATTATACAGTGAAATACAAAAGCTGCTTCTTAAATACGAAGCAGCTTTTTGAGCTCTTTTGCATATGTACGACTAACAGGTACTTTTGAACCTTCTTTCATGATTAAATTATAGGTAGAATTGAACCATGGCTGTATTTCTGTAATATGATTAATATTAGCAACGAAACTACGATGAACACGCATAAAAATTGTTTGTGGTAATTTCTTTTCCAAAATGACAAGCGTATCATGTGTTACGTATGTTTCTTTTATTGTCTTTACCGTTACTTTCCCATCTACAAGCCCTACATAAATAATATCTTCAATGTTAACAAGTACAATTGATTCCTCAATTGGTAATGCTAATTTATGCATCTCGGTCGTTACATCTACACTCTTCACATCTTGCTTTGTTTCTAACTTTATTTGCTTTTGTTTTTTATATTTCTTTAATGTCTGTACGATACGTTCTTCATCAAATGGCTTTAAAATGTAATCTAATGCATCTACTTCAAATGCTTGCAGCGCATATTGATCATATGCAGTAGCAAACACAATTGAAGGTGGATTTTTCATTTTCTTTAATATATTTGCGATTTCAAATCCGTTATCATCAGATAACTGAATATCTAGAAAAACAATATCTGGTTTGTTTTTCATTAATTCTTCTAATGCATCCTCTACACAATCCGCCTCACCAATTATCTCTACTTCTTTTGTTTGCTCTAATAAATATTTCAATTCATCCCGTGCTAACATTTCATCATCAACTACTAATACTTTTAACACTCCGTTTTTCCTCCTCTACTTTTTTCGGAATTACAAAGAGGATCTTTGTCCCTTGCTCTAATTCACTTTCAATTTGAAGCATTGTCTCTTTCCCAAATAACCCAATAAGTCGTTCATTAATATTATATAAAGCTGTTCCAGTCCCTTTCTTTGATGGAACTACCATTTTTCCTAATTGATCTAGACGTTCACTCTCAATCCCTTGTCCATTATCCTTCACTTCAAAGTGAACCATCCCCTCTTTTTCAAACACATGTACCTCGACTTGGCACACTGGCTGCTTTTTCGGAAAAGCATGGCGCAATGCATTTTCAACTAATAGCTGAAGCACAAATGGTGGAACTAAAGTCACTTTTAGTGCTTCTTCAATGTACATCTTCACTTCATACTTATTCGGAAATCTCGCTTGCTCTAACGATAAATATGCATGTACATGATTCAACTCTTGTTCTAATGGAATAAGTAATTGTCGTGCCCCTTGCAAATTACAACGAAAATACACGCTAAGCTGCAATAATAATTTTCTCGCTTTCTCTACATCTGTTCGGCATAAAGCTGATACTGTATTAATTGCATTAAATAAAAAATGCGGATTGATTTGTGCTTGCAGCGCTTTTATTTCGGCATCTTGCAATAACTTACTTTGTAACTCGGCTTCACCTAACTCAAGCTGTGTGGAGAATATTTTCGCCAGCCCTTCCGCTAACTCTTCTTCAACACGACTTAATTGATTAGAGTTTTTAAAATAAAGTTTTAATGTTCCTATCGTATTTCCATGTGAAGTTAATGGAATAACAACTGCTGCTTGTAATGGACACCCTTCATGTTGACAATTAATAATCTCACGTGATTTCGCCTTCATTATTTTCCCTGTTTTTAATACAGATTTTGATAAACCTGTTATTAAACTGTGTGAAGGAATATGATGATCTGATGCCAATCCAACGTGAGCTAAAATTTTCTCTGTATCTGTTAAGGATACCGCATCTGTTCCCGTAAAGCGGTGGATAATTTGTGCCACATGTTTACAAGATTCTTCTGTTAACCCTTTGCGGAAATATGGTAATGTCTTGTCAGCAATGCGCAATACCTTATGAGTCTGCAATGCTTTCGCATTCTCTTCCTGACGCAAAATAGCTTGTATCATAGAAAGTAAAATAAAGCTCCCGAAACTATTCACAAGGATCATCGGTATCGCAATTGTTTTCACGATACTCATTCCATCCTCTACAATTAATAGAATCATAATCATTTCTAAAGAAACGATAAACACACTTAAAATCGCTGAAAATTTAGGCGTAATTGTACGATTATATTTTTTGAAAATGTATCCAATATACCCCGCTATCACTCCTGCTAAAATTGACGAGATTGCACAGCTTGCCGCTGTCGTCCCGCCAAGCATATAACGGTGAATACCCGCAATCGCTCCTACTCCCATTCCAACGATAGGACCGCCAAGCAATCCACTAATTCCAACACCCATAATACGTGTATTTGCAATTGTACTCGATGAAGAAACACCTTGTAGCCAATTTTCATTCATAATCGTATTCCCTGCAATTTCAATTCCTGTGTAATTACTTACAATTGTAAACACTGAAAAAATACAAATAAGCTTAAACTTATCTATATATCCGTCCTGCCTATGAAGTAGGCGCCTGAATGTCTTAGTATGAGAGAGTAAAAAACCTAAAATAACAATAAGTCCGACACGTTCAATCATCATAAGTACTAAATTTAACATCTGTGATTCATTCCTTTTTATATTAGTTAGTTTTATTATGGGAAAATAATGAAGTAGCCGTCAAGAAGAATGAAATACTTTTTGAAATATTTTACACATAACAATTCCCTCTTTATTTGACAATCTAATAGAAGAGTGCTAAAAATAAAGTAATATAATACAGTCCTTTAACCCAACCCCGTGAGGTTGAGAAGGAAGTCGGAATATAATATACGTGTGTTCTTTTTTAAAGGACACGTATGATTTTTTGGCCTTCTCATCATATCAGGTGAGAAGGCCTTTTGTTATTCTTCCATAGCGACTGTAGAAGAAAATAAGGAGGAGTAATAATGAGCATTACTACTGATGTACAACCAACAACAGAGGAGACGAAAGAGAAAAGATATAAAACATTATTTGGTTCTGCGCTAGGATATGCAGCAGAAGGATTAGATATGCTGCTCTTATCTTTCGTACTTGTCTACATTCTAAAAGAATTTCATCTTAGTCCTGTTGAGGGAGGGAACTTAACATTAGCCACAACAATTGGGATGTTAATTGGTTCCTATTTATTTGGATTTATTGCTGATTTATTCGGTCGCATCCGTACAATGGCCTTTACAATCTTACTATTTTCACTAGCAACTGCACTTATTTATTTCGCAACAGATTATTGGCAATTACTAATTCTTCGCTTTTTAGTTGGAATGGGTGTTGGTGGTGAATTCGGGATTGGAATGGCCATCGTAACAGAAACATGGTCTAAAGAAATGCGCGCTAAAGCTACATCAATTGTTGCACTTGGCTGGCAGTTTGGCGTCCTGATTGCTTCACTCCTTCCAGCATTTATTGTTCCGCATTTTGGCTGGAGAGCAGTTTTCTTATTTGGACTAATTCCCGCTTTATTAGCTGTTTATGTCCGTAAAAGTTTAAGTGAACCGAAAATATGGGAACAAAAACAACGCTACAAAAAGGAATTGTTACAAAAGGAAGCTAAAGGTAATTTGACAACTGCTGAAGCAGAACAACTAAAACAAATGAAAAAGTTCCCACTGCGAAAGTTATTTGCAAATAAAAAAGTAACAATAACAACAATTGGTCTTATTATTATGTCATTCATCCAGAACTTCGGGTATTATGGAATTTTTACATGGATGCCAACTATTTTAGCGAATAAATATAACTATACATTAGCAAAAGCGAGCGGTTGGATGTTCATCTCTACGATCGGCATGCTAATTGGAATTGCAACTTTTGGTATTCTAGCCGATAAAATTGGTCGCCGCAAAACTTTTACAATCTATTATGTCGGTGGTACTATATACTGCCTCATTTACTTCTTCCTATTCACAGATGCGACATCATTGTTATGGGGAAGCGCCCTACTTGGATTCTTTGCAAATGGAATGATGGGAGGATTCGGGGCAATTTTAGCGGAAAACTATCCTGCCGAAGCTCGCTCCACAGCGGAAAACTTTATTTTCGGCACAGGGCGTGGATTAGCTGGATTTGGACCGGTTATTATTGGATTACTCGCTACGGGTGGCAATCTACTTGGAGCATTGTCCCTAATTTTTATCATCTATCCAATCGGATTGATTACGATGCTATTATGTGTACCAGAAACAAAGGGAAAAGTGTTAGATTAAACGTAAAAGAGGAAGCATCTCATTTAAGATGCTTCCTCTTTTCAATGTTTGTTTATCATTTATTTTGATTTACTAGCTCTCTGGAATAAGAAAGCCGTTTTATCTTTTTCTTCTACAATTCCTTGCTTTAATGCTAATTCTCCTGCAACTTTAGGTGCTAGCCATAGCATCGGGAATAACAGAATAGATACTGGAACAGCTGTCACTACAATGAAAGATTGTAAGGCATTAATGCTTCCCTCTCCCATATATAAAAGGATCGCTGCAACTGTACCCATAATAAGCGACCAAAAAACTCGCAAACTAATTCTAGGATCTCCATCTCCAGTCACTGCCATTGAAATCGAATAGGCCATTGAATCTCCTGTTGTCACTACAAATAAAATTGTTAATAAAAGAAACGCAGGTCCAATAATATTAGAGAGCGGCAGTTGCTCTGTAATTGCAATCATAGCTGCTGGCATACCAGATTCACTTAATGCGTTCGAGATAGAACCAGGATTCATTAACTCATAGAACACACCTGACCCGCCCAATATAGTAAACCAAAACGTTGTAATAATAGGTGCGATAATTCCAATTGCAACGATGATTTCCCGAATCGTTCTTCCTCTTGAAATTCGGCTCACTAAAATTGCCATCATCGGTCCATATCCAATAAACCAGCCCCAGAAGAAGATTGTCCAAGATCCTAACCAACCTGTATCCCCGCGATATGTACTCATTGGAATAAATTCATGTATATAAAATCCAAACGAAGAAACAAATGAATCGATAATAAATCCACCTGGTCCAAACAGTAATACGAATACCATTAATAAAACTGCTAACCTAACATTTAAATTACTTATAATTTGAATCCCTTTATCAATTCCTGTTACCGCAGATATAGTAGAAACAGCTACTACACAAACAATAATAGCTAATTGAGTAGTAAACACATCAGGAATGTCAAACAATGCTTGTAATCCATAACTTGCTTGTAGTCCTAAAAATCCAATTGGACCAATTGTCCCTGCAGCTACTGCAATAATGGCAAACACATCGATCATTGTTCCAAGCCAACTCTTTCGCAATTTCTCTCCAAAAATAGGATATAAAAGCGTTCGAGGTTTTAACGGCATACCTTTATGATAATGTCCGTACATCATAACTACCGCACTAATTGTACCTAAAATCGTCCAAGCCAGGAAACCCCAGTGCATATAACTTTGTGCTAAAGCAGGCATTACCGCATCTTTCGTTCCAGCGGATATACCTTCATGTATTGGTGGCACCGTCATCAAGTGGTACATCGGCTCTGCCGCTGCCCAAAAAACGCCACCTCCGGCAAGTAATGTAGACATAATAATAGCGAGCCATTTTGTCGTACTAATCTCAGGTTTTTCTAGCCCCCCAAGTTTAACTCTCCCATATTTCGAGAACGCCATACACATAGCAACAACAAATGTACCGATTAATAAAACCTGCCAAAAGGCACCAAAATATTTAATTGAAGCTGCAAAACTGCTATTAATGACTCCCTCTACGTAACTTTTATTTAAAAAAACTGCAATTACAAATAATAAAAGTGAGCCACCACTAATAAGAAATACAGGCCAATCCGTTTTTCGACTCTTCATCCTCATTTACACTTCCTCCTTCCTCAGCAATCTAAAAAAACAACCTTATTATGTTTTATTGTTTACACCCAAAACACAATGATTATATAAGCATAATAATTCATCGATTTTCCACACACTTATGTTGTCCCTAAAAATATGCTAAATCCCTTATTTAAAAGAAAACTTCTATTCCTATTACATAAAAAAGCAAAACAAAAGACCTTATATTTCTATAAGGTCTTCGAAACAGAAATTTGATTATAACATAAGGAACTCCTTGGTTCAAAAATCCCCTTCCAAAAATAACCGAGAGTAAAGGCTTCCATTTGCTACGTAACAGTAATTAAAAAAATTATATTTTGCAGAAAAAAACCCTATACTAAATATCATTTATGAAAGAAATTCGGCTTCAAAATTTCATTTGGATACGGTTTATGATAAATATGAGTGGTAGCTGGCGACAACGGTGGAATGAGCCACACCCAATTCCCTGTTACAACCCGTCCACAAGCTGCTTCTTGCTTCTCAAATTGTTGAAACTGTTGTGCAGCAGTATGGTGATCCACAATACTAACTCCTTGTTTTTTAAAAGAGTGTAATACGGCAATATTCAACTCAATTAGTGCCTTGTCTTTCCATAACGTACTGTTTCTAGATGTATCTAGATCCATCATCTCCGCAACGGCTGGCAGTAAATTATAACGATCATGATCAGCTAAGTTACGCGCCCCAATCTCCGTTCCCATATACCATCCATTGAACGGGGCAGCTGTATAGGAAATACCTCCAATTTCTAAGCGCATATCTGAAATCATTGGAACACCATACCATTTTACTCCAAGTGACGAAATAGGGTATTCTGGGTGTTCAATTGGCACTTCTTTTACTTCTTCTCTCGGGATTTCTTTATATATAGGCGCCTTCCCGTCTATAGAAAACACAAGTGGCAATACATCGAAATTCGTACCTTCTCCTTGCCAGCCAAGTTCCTGACAAAAATCAGTAAATGCAGCAGAATGAGAGTCACCAATCACTCCCATTTCCGTTTTATATCCTGCATATCGAATCAATTGGTGATTATAAATTCGTATATTATTTTCTTCACCTTGATATTGCTTAAAAATCGTAATTGTCGGTTTAACTTTTCCATCATTCGTCGCATATTTAATATGATGAATTAATGCATTATATACACCTTCTTCATCATTTACTTCACGCGCATCTAATATGTGCATCTTACTCCAAAATAGTCTTCCAATACATCGATTACTATTGCGCCATGCCATTCGCGATCCATGAACAAGTTCTTCAAATGTATGCTCATACGTTCCGGTCTTCTCTATTTCTATTAGAATTTCTCCAATACGCTCTTCTATTAATTGCTCTTTATTAAGTTCCTTATAGCAAACGGTAATAAAATTACTTGCTTCCTCTATTAATTGTTTCGTTTTACTCATAAACAATCTCCTTCTATTTCAACAAAACGTTACTACTTTACAGTATAAGCAAAAAGAATAAGAGTCACAAACGAAATCAAAAGTGTTACTTTTATCGTAATATTTTTCGGAAAATTTTTATAATTATTATTGACTTCCGAAAAAATAAGTATGTTTTTGACTTAAGGAATTTTTTTACCTTCACCAACTTTTTTATGATTATTTCAGTATATTTATGTAATGCTGCAAAACATTTTTTATTTCTGTATTTAATTCTCGGAATGGAAATCCTAATTCGCGAGCCTTTCTATTATGTAACGTACAATTAGTTATTTCATTATAAGGTGCTTTATTCTCTCCCTCTTCTTGAATAAGAGCTTTTGTCCCACTGTTTTCTTCTATGGAACGAATAACTTCTCCCATGGAAATCACTCCGTTACTACAAGCATTAATTGGACCTTCAATGCTTCCCATTCCGCACCATGCTAAAAACTCTCCTGCTTCTTTTTCGTGTATGAACGACAATTTCCCTTCTAAACGATCCACGACAATAGGTTCTTGTTTCACAACATTTTCAACGTAAAACTGTAATCTCTTCGTATAATCATTTTCTCCAATAACGACGGGAAATCGTACCGCAACGACAGGGAATGTTGCTCGTTGAAACAACACCGCTTCCGCCAATCTCTTCCCCTCACCATAAGTGAAGTCCCCTCTATCACCATACGTAATTGAATATGTATACGGATTAAAGTCTTCTTCTTGCAAGTTTAATGTAGGCTCATAAACCGCCATTGAGGATGTCATAACATATTTTTTCACCCTACCACGTAATACTTTACATATGACTTCCGCAGCATTCGAGCTATAGCATAAATTATCGTATACAACATCATAGCATTTACCTTCCAAGCGCTCTTCCAGTAACTTCTCGTCTTCTCTATCTACTATAATTCTTTTTACCGTATCCCCAAAAGAATCCTCCGTAAATCCTCGTGTCGCAATTGTTATATCGTGTCCTTCTTGTAAAAGTGCTTCTACTAATCGCTTACCAAAAAACCTTGTTCCCCCTAGAACCAACACTTTTTTCACTTTCATCATCCCCTATTTTGTAAAATACTACCTTAATTATAAACATGAATATAATTAAAAAGCATGGAATCATTATCAAGATTCCATGCTTTTTACATACGATACTTTAACGTACTCGATATTTAAAAATACAATAGCAGCAATATAAAATAGAAATTACTGATACATAAACCCATAGTTCATATACGAAGCCTTCTCCCCATACTCCCATAAAATAAAAGAGCGAGGGCAACGTCAATGTTACCCATGATTGTACAAATGCAATTCTGCCAAGATATTGATTGATATTCTTTTTTTGCGCATTTAATACAAAGAATAAATACCAAAGTAATGCCCACATAAACCATGTTAACGCATTAACAACATCGTGGAATTGAACAAATGAAATGACCATATAGAATAGGGCAATAATTGCTACCCAAATACAGAACCAGCCTAGTCCACTACTATCCATTCCTTTAATAAAAGTAACGCCTACATATAAATAAGTTAAACCAAATAAAAAGGTAGCTGCATATGAATATACCGTCCAATTACTTTGATCAGAAATCATAATTAAATAAAACGGTATAATAATTTGTAATGCCCCTACAAATAAATTAAAGACACCTGCGCTTTTCATCTCTACTTTGCCCAATATAACAAGACTATTTAAAAATAAAGCTGCACCTGAAAGTAATAATCCTACGTAACCCATATATATTCGTGTGAAAATCTTATGTTTTCACACTGTAACCTCCCCACCATATAAAAAATCATATTTTTTATTATCTTTCTTCTTACTTAAAACTACATACATAGTTTTTCATGTGAAAAGTCAGACTTCCTACCTTAAAAAGTGAAATGAAACTACCTTTAATTTCTTGTTTAATCTCAGTCAACCTTTCAGTATTTGAAAGTAACAGCACTCCCCTAATACCGCGAATTAAAAACGCTTTCAAAAAGAAATAATCCTATCAAAAAGTTAATAGGATTACTTGATTATAAACGCACTCTAACAACAAGACAAGACCTGGGATGATTTTTAAATTATCCCCTTTTATTTCCATGAGAATTAATAGAATGATTCATTTATACTAGTTCATTCTACTAATCCTTTACATAGAATATTTTAAATTCATATTAATTTCTTTAGAAAGGTAAGATGTATATGTTTCATCATGGAATTCCTCGATATGTAGTTCGTTCAACTGGCGTTTTAACGAAAGAATCTAATACTATTTCTGCTGTAGTTAACATTGTGAACTTGGATAAATACTATCCCCATCACATAACTATAGAAGTATGGGATTGGTCTAATTATTCTACTCCAATAAAGCTTCCCGTACTAGTCGGAGGAAATGTAGAAGCAAGCTTCCCCTACTCTCTCGACAGTAATAACCTTGCCGTTTTTTACGCCGATTTAGATGACACTGTAGATCTATATGAAATTCGAATTTCATATAACGATCACCCCAACATTATTGCAAATTGCTCTGGACGAAGCTTACCACCATATTCAAGCCAAGAAGGTAACACAGTATACCATAAACAGCTCGTTCGAATTCATTAAGTCCATTATTATGTAATAGGGGCTGGTCAGTAATACACTCATCTTTAGAAGATAATCGTATTACTGACCTAAACTGCCATAATCAATCTTGATAGTTTCTTATTCCGAACAATTGCTATTTATCATAAATATCATTCGGATTAATTGTAGGAATAAATCCATTTATAGAACTATATTTTTTAGATACGTTATTTGGAGTAACGGTAAACGTTACAATTTTATTGCTTTGTTGTTTAAAATAGCGCATCCAATTTTGACTCCATTCATCTTTTACAATAACTTGTTTATCGAAGTCTTCCCACAATACACCATGTATAAAATTCAAGGATGTATTTTTGATTGTATCAAATCCCCAATTCTGTATAAGAAGGAGGTTGGAATCAACACTTTTAATTTCTTTTAATAAATTTACATATGCTTCTCGGAATTTTCCTTGTGTAGCTGGCTGATCATAAAAATAGTCATCAATATCACCAGCTGTATCTAAAAACACACCATCTATGCCTTTTCCAATAATTTGTTGTTTTACCTTATTAACAACAATCCCACGGTAATGTTCATCAGCTAAGTTCATAATATACGTATCCCACTGCTCAATCTTCATTTTCTTACCGTTTCTATAATAATAGTCTGATTCAACTACTTGCGGCTTATGCCACGCTTCTAATTCTAAAACACTAACATAACCAAGGACTACCGTTCCTGATTTTTTTAATTGCTGAACTTGTTCTTTCGTAAATGCATATGGCTCTATAATAACCATGTCATACTTTGAAAGTCTCTCAATTACTTGCTCATTTGCTTCACCATAATAAATTTTATAACTTCGTACATTTTTTAAAACTGGTTCCACAACATTTGCTTGTGCGGATGTACTTGAGGAAAAAATAAAAGAAAATATAGCTAAAAAGCATATGGAACGTTTCCACTCCATAATAATATTACCCCCTATACAACTGTAATTTTCTACTATTTTAAATTTTAACATCTTTAAATATTAATACAAACATAGTAATTCCATAACATTTTAC
>NZ_BOQD01000011.1 GCF_018332515.1 Bacillus hominis
GGGGGGGTTGTTCATCCCCCACCTAACTTCTTTGCTCCAGCCGAATTTTGAGGTGGGAGTTTTACTGCCCGCAAATAGCGGGATAAATAAGATATAACCAATAGAAGTGAAAATTTGAAAAGAGGTGCAAAATAGATGAAGATTTCAACAAAAGGCCGCTACGGCTTAACAATTATGATTGATCTTGCAAAAAAGTTTGGTGAAGGTCCAATTTCATTAAAGTCAATTGCGCAGGCACATGACCTATCTGAGCATTATTTAGAGCAATTAATTTCACCACTTCGTAACGCTCGTCTTGTAAAGAGTACGCGTGGTGCATATGGCGGATATGTATTATCTGATCAGCCAGTCAACATTACAGCTGGAGATGTAATTCGTGTACTAGAGGGTCCAATTAGTGTTGTAGAAATGATAGAAGAAGAAGAACCAGCACAACGCCAATTATGGATGCGTGTTCGTGATGCGGTGCAAGAAGTATTAGATAGTACAACTTTAGAAGATTTAGTACGTTATGAGGAAGAAAATCACGGGGGCTATATGTTTTACATTTAATTCCTTGTGAAACGATTTGGAAAGAAGGAGATTTAATGGAACGCATTTACTTAGATCATGCTGCGACATCTCCGACTCACCCAGAAGTGGTCGAAAAGATGATTCCATATATGACAGAAATATTCGGGAATCCGTCTAGCATCCACTTTTATGGACGTCAAACGCGCCATACAGTAGATGAGGCGAGACGTGTTTGTGCACGTAGCATTCACGCGAGTCCAAATGAAATTATATTTACGAGCGGTGGTACAGAAGCTGATAATTTAGCGCTTATAGGTGTAGCACGTGCGAACCGTCATAAAGGTAACCACATTATAACGACGCAAATTGAACACCATGCGATTTTGCATACGTGTGAATTGTTAGAGCGTGAAGGGTTTGATGTGACATATTTACCTGTCGATGAAACAGGACGTGTTCAAGTTTCTGACATACAAAAGGCATTAACAGAAGAGACGATTCTTGTATCTGTTATGTTTGGAAATAATGAAGTAGGGACAATGCAACCAATCGCGGAAATTGGTAAGCTGTTAAAAGAGCATCAAGCTTATTTCCATACAGATGCGGTACAAGCTTACGGTTTAGTAGAAATAGATGTGAAAGAGTTCGGCATTGATTTACTATCAATTTCAGCTCACAAAATTAACGGACCAAAAGGTGTAGGGTTCCTATACGCTGGTGCAAATGTAAAGTTTGAACCATTGTTAATTGGCGGAGAGCAAGAAAGAAAACGCCGTGCTGGTACTGAAAATGTACCTAGTATCGTTGGGTTGCAGCAAGCGATTTTGCTAGCTGAAAAAACTCGTGAGCAAAAAAATGCCCAATATGAAGAGTTTAAAGATATAATGGTATCTGTCTTCAAAAATGAAGGCATTACTTTCGAGGTAAACGGAAATTTGGAATATCGCTTACCACATGTGTTGAATATAAGTTTTACAGGAACGAACATTGAACCGTTTCTTGTAAACTTAGACTTAGCTGGCATTGCAGTATCAAGTGGTTCTGCTTGTACAGCTGGTTCGATTGATCCATCACATGTATTAGTGGCGATGTTCGGAAAAGACTCCGATCAAATACGTTCATCCGTACGCTTTAGTTTCGGTCTTGGAAATACGAAAGAGCAAATTGAAAAAGCGGCGTACGAAACAGTGAAAATCGTGAAGCGATTAACACAAAATTAGCATGGGAGGTGACATGATGAACAAACTACCTCACGAAACACGCGTTGTCATCGGGATGTCCGGTGGCGTCGATTCATCTGTAGCAGCTCTTTTATTAAAAGAGCAAGGTTATGATGTAATCGGAATTTTTATGAAAAACTGGGATGATACAGATGAGAATGGTGTCTGCACAGCGACTGAAGATTACAATGATGTAATTGAAGTGTGTAACCAAATTGGTATTCCCTATTATGCAGTAAACTTTGAAAAACAATACTGGGATAAAGTATTTACGTACTTCTTAGATGAGTACCGAGCTGGTCGTACACCAAACCCAGATGTAATGTGTAACAAAGAAATTAAATTTAAAGCATTTTTAGAGCATGCAATTGCACTTGGTGCTGATTATGTAGCAACAGGCCATTATGCACGCGTTGCATATATGGACGGCGAATATAAAATGCTTCGCGGCGTTGATGACAATAAAGACCAAACATATTTCTTGAATCAATTAAGCCAAGAGCAATTATCAAAAACAATGTTCCCATTAGGTGAATTAAAGAAACCGCAAATTCGTGAAATGGCGACAGAAGCTGGTTTAGCGACAGCGGCGAAGAAAGATAGTACTGGTATTTGCTTCATCGGTGAGCGTAACTTTAAAGATTTCTTAAGTAACTATTTACCGGCGCAACCAGGTGTGATGCAAACATTATCTGGTGAAGTGAAAGGGAAACATGACGGTTTAATGTACTATACAATTGGACAACGTCATGGCCTTGGTATTGGTGGTAATGGTGATCCATGGTTTGCTGTTGGAAAAAACTTAAAAGAAAATATTTTATATGTTGATCAAGGATTCCATAACGAACTTTTATATGGTGATGAAGTTATCGCTACGAATGTAGGATGGGTAAGTAACAAAGTAAAAGAAACCGAATTTAAATGCACAGCGAAATTCCGCTATCGTCAAGCAGACAATAAAGTAACGGTTCAAATCGTTGATGAAAATACAGTTCGTATTCTTTGCGATGAGCCAATTCGTGCGATTACGCCAGGCCAAGCAGTTGTTTTCTATGATGGAGATGAGTGCTTAGGCGGCGCTACTATTGATGAAGTGTATCATAGTGGTAAGAAATTAGATTATTTAGGATAAAACGAGAAGCCTCTGCCGATTAGCGGTTAGAGGTTTCTTTTACATAAAGCGAATTTTCGTTCGCTTGGAAAATACATTCTTTGTTATAATTTGTTGTAGAGGTGAAGGATATGTCAAACAAACTTGAAACAGGTATTCAATATATGCAAGAAGGAAACTGGGAAGAAGCAGCTAAAAATTTTACAGAAGCAATCGAAGAAAATCCGAAAGATGCGCTTGGATACATTAACTTTGCGAATTTATTAGATGTATTAGGTGATAGTGAACGAGCAATTTTATTTTATAAACGTGCATTAGAATTAGATGATAAATCTGCGGCTGCTTATTATGGATTAGGAAACGTATATTACGGCCAAGAGCAATTTACTGAGGCGAAAGCTGTATTTGAACAAGCAATGCAAGCTGGATTACAATCAGCTGATGTAACATTTATGCTAGGTATCACACATGTACAGCTTGGAAATGATCGTCTTGCACTACCATTCTTACAAAGAGCAACGGAATTAGATGAAAACGATGTAGAAGCTGTATTCCAGTGCGGACTTTGCTTTGCACGTTTAGAACATATTCAAGAGGCGAAACCTTATTTTGAAAAGGTATTAGAAATGGATGAAGAGCATGCAGATGCGTATTACAATTTAGGTGTTGCGTACGTATTTGAAGAAAATAATGAGAAGGCTCTCGCTTTATTTAAGAAAGCAACTGAAATTCAGCCAGATCACTTTTTAGCGGGTAATGGCGTTCGTTTATTAGAGCAAGAAGCTGAATAAGATAAAAATATAGTTTAATGGGTAGTTATCCCTCATCTAAAGAGGTGGGGGATGTACTGCTCATTAAAGTGAAAAGAACTCGGGAAGGAGAGGAAAGATGGGAAATCAACATGCCATGGATTTGTTTGAGGAAGAGAAAAAATTTATAAAAGCGCAAGTTCTTCATACCATTTTCCACAACGAAGAAAACCTCTATTCCGTTGTCAGTATGAAAGTCATTGAAACGAATGAAACATACGACGAAAAGAAAGTAATGATAAACGGTCATTTTCCCCGTATGCATGAAGATGAAGTGTTTACATTAACAGGTCATTTTAAAGATCACCCAAAGTATGGGAAACAATACTTAGTTGAAACGTTTAAGAAAGAATTGCCGCAAACAAAAGCGGGTATGGTGCAATATTTAGCGAGCGATTTATTTAAAGGGATTGGAAAGCGTACAGCCGAAAAAATCGTTGATCATCTCGGTGAGCATGCGATTTCTAAAATTATGGATAATCCTGATGCGTTAAATGGTGTTGTAAACAAGCAAAAAGCGCAGGAAATATATGAGACGATTATTGAGCATCAAGGACTCGAAAAAGTGATGAGCTTTTTAAATGGCTACGGTTTTGGAACAAAACTTTCTATTAAAATTTATCAGCAATATAAAGAGATGACATTAGAAGTGATTCGTAATAATCCATATAAGCTTATTGAAGAAGTGGACGGAATTGGATTTGGAAGAGCAGATGATATAGGACGTGCAATAGGAATAACGGGCAATCACGACGACCGTGTACGTGCAGGGTGTTTTTATACGTTAGAGAATATTTCATTGCAACTCGGTCACGTTTATATGGAAAAAGGGCAACTTGTGAGGGAAACGATGTCACTTTTAAATAATCAAGAAGGCAGAGTGACTGAGGAAGATATTGTAGGTTGCGTTGAGATGATGCAAAGCGAAGGGAAAGTTATTATAGAAGAAGAGCGAGTGTATTTAGCTTCTTTATTCTATTCTGAGAAAGGCGTTGTAAAGTCGATTCGTCGTCTTATGAATCAAGAAGAAACTCCTTCATTCCCTGAAGCGGAAGTGTTAAAGACATTAGGGGAAATTGAAGAACAGTTGAAAGTGCAGTATGCGCCGCTTCAGCAAGAAGCAGTTCAAACTGCACTTCATAAGCCGATGATGTTATTAACAGGTGGACCAGGAACAGGGAAAACAACAGTTATTAAAGGGATTGTTGAAATGTATGCATCACTTCACGGGGTATCATTAAATCCGAATGAATATAGTGATGATAATCCATTTCCGATTTTATTAACAGCCCCAACTGGAAGAGCAGCGAAGCGAATGAGTGAATCAACGGGGCTTCCGGCGTGCACAATTCATCGTCTGCTCGGTTGGACGCCAGAAGGGTCTTTCCAGCGTAATGAAACCGATCCAGTACAAGGAAAGTTACTCATTATTGATGAGTTTTCAATGGTTGACATTTGGCTTGCAAATCAGCTATTCAAGTCACTTCCGACAAATATTCAAGTTATCGTTGTAGGTGATGAAGATCAGTTGCCATCTGTAGGACCTGGACAAGTGTTAAAAGACTTATTGAATGCAGGTGCAGTTCCAACAGTCAAGCTTACAGAAATTTATCGTCAAGCGGAAGGGTCATCTGTTATCCAACTTGCCCATGCGATAAAAGATGGTGCGCTTCCGCCAGATTTAGCCGAAAATAAAAAAGATCGTTCCTTTATTTCTTGTACAGGAGCTCAAATCGTTGAAGTTGTAAAAAAAGTATGTGAAAATGCCAAGACAAAAGGATTTAGTGCAAGAGATGTACAAGTATTAGCGCCGATGTACCGTGGGCCTGCTGGTATTAATGTGCTGAATGAAGCATTGCAAGAAGTATTTAATCCGAAAAAAGAAAAGAGTAAAGAAATTGCTTACGGTGATGTTGTATACCGCAGAGGTGATAAAGTACTGCAACTCGTCAATCAGCCAGAGAGCCAAGTGTTTAATGGTGATATCGGAGAAATCGTTTCGGTGTTTTATGCGAAAGAAAACGTTGAGCAACAAGATATGATTATCGTTTCATTTGATGGCATTGAAGTAACGTATACAAAGCCAGATTTAAATCAAATTACACATGCGTATTGCTGCTCGATTCATAAATCACAAGGTAGTGAATTTCCGATTGTTATTATGCCGATTGTAAGAAGCTATAACCGTATGTTACGTCGTAATTTAATTTACACGGGCATTACAAGGAGTAAGAAATTCCTTATTATTTGCGGGGAGGAAGCAGCTTTTCAATCCGGTGTAAATCGCCTTGATGATGCAATGCGTCAAACGACTTTAGCTGGTCGATTGCAAGAATCACAAGGTGAAGTACAGATGGTGACGGTTAATGGTGAAGAAATGGACGTGGAAAACATTTCACCGTATGATTTCATGTAACAAGGTGAAATTATATAGTGAAACTTTCAAACGTATAACGTTGAAAGGCTCTAGCAATGTATAAATGAATGCAGTTTGGACATAATGGCGAATAGAATCTGGGAGACTGTAAGGAGATGAAAGCCATATGTTCAGTTGTCCAAATTGCAAAGGGAAAGACATCGGAAAAATAGGTGTCAACCAATTTTATTGCTGGAATTGTTATATCGAATTATCGGTTTCAAAGGGGAAAATCCATACACATCAAGTAGAAGAAGATGGTTCATTAAGCTCTCTTGATGATTTATTTGATGAAAATGAAAGAACGATCGGATAACGAAAAGGGGGATTTACTTTGAGTCTACGCAATTCATTAATCGCATTAGGTGTTGGAGCTGCAGCATATCAATATGCTCGTAAGCAAGATGTATTTTCAAAACGTAATATGAAAAAAGCGCGTAAGATGATTAAGTCTTATTTATAAGGTGTAAAAAACTCCCTTCATGATAAGGGAGTTTTTTTATGCGCTTGTATGCAAATATAAAAGTCCGATTTCAGAGAAGAGATAAGATAAACCGTAACATCCAACGCCAAGCATTCCATAATGCCATAAGTGCTTCGCTCTTTCTTTTCGCGAGGAGCGAATAAAGAAGCCTTTCCAAATACCAAACCCGATACAAATCCATTCAAGAAGCATAAAAAGTGCGGATAATACAAGCATAAATAAGACCATTATGAGCCCTCCTGATTATATTTTGACATTTTGTATTTTCAGGGGTGGTTGTCCTTATTATGTTAAATATATGTACGTCTTTAAAAAACAGTATGGTCTGTATAAAAAGATTTTAAAACTTTTGCACATAACCTAACCTATTTATTTTCAAAATAAAGGTGGAGGAGGTTTTTCGTGTGAAGAATCTTAAAATCATTTGGATATATCGTTTAGGATTATTGTTACTCGTTTTTCTTTGTTTGCTCGTCTTTTTAAAAATTAAGCCGCTATGGGCACCGATTATTTTTGTATTTAAAGTGGCGATCACACCGTTTTTTATCGCTTGTTTTATTGCGTATTTATTACACCCTTTAATTGAGAAGATCCATAAAGAAGGGATGCCTCGCACACTTGCGATTTTACTCATTTACATTCTTTTCTTTGGTGGAATTGGCTATGGGATTTATAAAGGGACGCCAGTTGTTATAAAGCAGTTACAAGAGATTAATGAACAATTTCCGCAGTTTACGAAAATGTACGATTCTTGGATGGATGGCGTTACAGAACAAACAGCGAATTTCCCATCATTTATTCATGAAAAGGTAAAGCAAATTTTCGTTGGTGTAGAAATGAAGATACAAACGCTTTTAAATAAAGTTATGAGCACAGCCCGTGGTGTATTGGATTCATTGCTCATTATTTTCTTAATTCCGTTCATTGTATTTTACATATTAAAAGATTACGGTGAGTTTTATCATATTTTTTGGAAACTAGTCCCGAGTAAGTGGCGTAGTACGGGTCAAATGCTTGCGAAAGAAATTGATAAGTCACTCGGAAGTTATATTCGAGGACAGTTATTTGTTTGCTTAGTATTAGGGGGAGTATCTGTTCTTTCTTTTTGGTTTATCGGTATGAAATATCCGTTATTACTCGGCATTATTATTGGGGTAACGGATATAATCCCGTACTTTGGTCCTATTTTAGGGGCGATTCCGACATTGATGATTGCAGCGACGGTATCAACGAGTTTACTCGTTAAGGCGGGGATTACGATTGCTATTTTGCAATTTTTGGAAAGTAACATTTTATCGCCTTACATCGTTGGTAAGTCGCTTCGAATGCATCCCGTTATTATTATGCTTGCATTACTAGTTGGGGGAGAGATAGCTGGGATTGTAGGATTGCTAATATCGGTTCCAATTTTAGCAGTTATTCGTACAGTGATTGTTCATGTAAGGCCTCTTTGGAAAAGAGAAGATGTTTAATATGAAGCCCTCTATTTATGATAGAGGGCTAATAATATGGTTATTTAGGGAGTTGTTCTTTTATTTGCTGAACAATCCCGCTCACATCATTTGTTTGAATATGTTTTATTCTTTTCCATTCATCATCATACATAAATACAATTTGATTACTGAAAAGTCGTTTCTGTTCTTTTAGATTAGAAATTTTTGCGAAAGAGTACTCTTCAAATATTGGATTCCTACTTAAATCTGGTCCGTAAAAGAAGAGTCTTTTGTTCGTTAAGATTAACAGTCCTGGCCTTGCGACGGAACGATAAAGTGAAACTTTAATCAGTGGGGAGGGCCATCCCCCACTGATTATTAGTTGAACCAATCGGGCTTTTACGAGCAGTTGATCTCCCGCCTAACTTCCTCGTATTGACTGGATTTTGAGGTGGGAGTCTTACTGCTCGTTAATGCGGGGTATATAAATATATCTAATGAACATGCTGCGTAAAACAATATTGTTTCGTCAGTCGTTAATTTGTTTTTAGCTTTGTTCAATAGGGTTGTCATAGTAATCGCTCCTTTGTTATTAATAATTTAATTGTAACAAAAATACAATATTCAGAAAAGTTTACATAGATATTTTTAGGAGGATAGTGCGATTTATTAATGAATTGCATAATATATTAAAAGGCTGTTAAGAATGAATATTAGAATAACTACGGTTAATAAGTAATTGATACGATATAAATGATTATCTACATTGACAAACTTAAGAGAATTCTATTATATTTAGTCATATAATACATTAAATCAATGACGGAACAAGTACGTTACAGTCCATTTATAGAGAGAAGCTTCCAATGGCTGAAAGAAGCTTTAAATGAAGGGTAACAGAAAGCTAATCCTGAGAGCAGCTAATCACTGCCGTCTTGCCACGTTACGGCACCATGAGGTGATGAATTGATTGTTATAATAATCAATTCATAATTAGGGTGGTATCGCGAGTTAACTCTCGTCCCTTTTATAGGGACGGGAGTTTTTTATATTTAAGGAGGAAAATACAATGAAACAACTAACAGGCGCACAAATTCGTCAAATGTTTTTAGACTTTTTCCAAGAAAAAGGACATGCAGTAGAACCTAGTGCATCACTAGTTCCGCATGAAGATCCATCTCTTTTATGGATTAACAGTGGTGTAGCAACATTAAAAAAATATTTTGATGGACGCGTAATCCCACAAAACCCACGTATTACAAATGCACAAAAATCAATTCGTACAAACGATATTGAAAACGTTGGGAAAACGGCTCGTCACCATACATTCTTTGAAATGTTAGGGAACTTCTCAATCGGTGATTACTTCAAAGAAGAAGCAATTACTTGGGCTTGGGAATTCTTAACGAGCGACAAATGGATCGGATTCGATAAAGAATTACTATCTGTTACAATTCATCCGGAAGATGAAGAAGCATTCACAATTTGGAATGAGAAAATGGGTGTTCCAAAAGAACGTATCATCCGTTTAGAGGAAAACTTCTGGGATATCGGTGAAGGACCAAGTGGACCGAATACAGAGATTTTCTATGACCGCGGTGAAGCTTACGGTAATGACTTTAGTGACCCAGAATTATATCCGGGCGGAGAAAACGAGCGTTACTTAGAAGTATGGAACCTTGTATTCTCTCAATTTAACCATAATCCAGACGGTTCATATACACCGCTTCCTAAGAAAAACATCGATACAGGGATGGGTCTAGAGCGTATGACATCTATCGTTCAAGATGTGCCTACAAACTTTGATACAGACCTATTCATGCCGATGATTGGCGCAACAGAATCAATTTCTGGCGAGAAGTATCGTAATGGCGATTTAGAAAAAGATATGGCATTTAAAGTAATTGCTGACCATATCCGTACTGTAACATTTGCGGTTGGTGACGGAGCACTTCCTTCTAACGAGGGCCGTGGTTATGTATTACGTCGTTTATTACGCCGCGCTGTTCGTTACTCGAAGAAATTAAACATCAATCGTCCATTCATGTTTGAATTAGTACCGGTTGTTGGAGAAGTAATGAAAGACTTCTATCCAGAAGTACTTGAAAAGAAAGATTTCATCGCAAAAGTTGTGAAAAATGAAGAAGAGCGTTTCCATGAAACACTTCATGATGGTGAAGCAATTTTAGGTGAAGTAATTGCAAAAGCGAAAGAAGAAAAAACAACTGTTATTTCTGGTGTAGATGCGTTCCGTCTATACGACACGTACGGTTTCCCGATTGAATTAACAGAAGAATATGCAGAAGAAGCTGGTATGACAGTTGATCAAGCAGGTTTTGAAAGTGAAATGGAGAAACAACGTGAGCGTGCACGTGCTGCTCGTCAAGATGTTGATTCTATGCAAGTTCAAGGCGGTGTACTTGGTGAAGTTAAAGTAGCGAGCGAATTCGTTGGTTACGGTACAGTTGCAACAGAAAGTAACGTTGTTGCACTTGTGAAAAATGGTGAGTACACAGATAGCCTACAAGCTGGTGAAGAAGGACAATTAATGCTTGATGTAACGCCATTCTACGCTGAGAGCGGTGGGCAAATTGCAGACCGTGGTTATCTTCTTGCTGACGGCGTAAAAGTTCTTGTAAAAGACGTACAAAAAGCACCAAATGGTCAAAACTTACACAAAGTTGTTGTTGAAGAAGGTACATTAACGAAAGAAGCGGCTGTAAAAGCTGTTATCGATACGAAAAACCGTAGTAGCGTTGTGAAAAACCATACAGCAACTCACTTACTGCACCAAGCATTAAAAGATGTACTTGGAACGCATGTTAACCAAGCGGGTTCTCTTGTAACATCTGAACGTTTACGTTTTGATTTCTCTCACTTCGGGCAAGTACAAGCTGACGAATTAGAAAAAATTGAGCGTATCGTAAACGAAAAAATTTGGGAAAGTATTGATGTTATGATTTCTCAAAAAGCAATTGAAGAAGCGAAAGAAATGGGCGCGATGGCATTATTCGGTGAAAAATACGGCGATGTTGTACGAGTTGTGCAAGTAGGCGATTACAGCTTAGAGCTTTGCGGTGGTTGTCATGTTGATAACACAGCTTCTATCGGTATTTTCAAAATCGTTGCTGAGTCTGGTATCGGTGCAGGAACACGTCGTATTGAGGCGGTAACTGGTAAATCTGCATACGAATTAATGAACGATCAAGTAGGTTTATTAAAAGAAGCAGCAGGAAAAATGAAAACAAATCCGAAAGATATTTTAACGAGAGTTGATGGTTTATTTGCTGAAGTAAAACAACTTCAAAAAGAAAACGAATCTCTCGCTGCGAAATTAAGCAATATCGAAGCTGGAAACTTAACTGATTCAGTAATGACAGTTGATGGCGTGAACGTATTAGCGGCGAAAGTAAATGTTGCAGATATGAACAACTTACGTACAATGATGGATGACCTTAAAAATAAATTAGAGTCTGCAGTTGTTGTATTAACGTCTGTAAATGACGATAAAGTAAATATTCTAGCTGGCGTAACGAAAGATTTAATTAGTCAAGGTTACCATGCAGGTAAACTTGTGAAAGAAGTAGCTTCTCGTTGTGGAGGTGGCGGTGGTGGCCGTCCTGACATGGCTCAAGCAGGTGGTAAAAACCCAGCGCAAGTAGAGGAAGCTTTAGCATTTGTACAAGAGTACGTTAAATCTGTTTCAAAATAAAGAGATAGTAGTGTACAATGGTAGGGAGAGGAGAAGTTCTTCTCCCTATACTTACTACTTACAAGTGAGGTGCTTGAAATGGACGGTTTTGATAAGACAATGAAGTTTAGCATTCAAGATGAAAAACAGAGTGTCCATGTAAATGATGTACTTTTAACTGTGTATGATGCACTTCAAGAAAAAGGTTATAATCCGATTAACCAAATCGTCGGTTATTTATTAAGTGGAGATCCAGCATACATACCTCGCCATAAAGATGCACGAAGCATCATTCGCAAGCTTGAACGTGATGAGTTAATTGAAGAGCTTGTGAAGTCTTACTTGAAACATCATCGTGAGGAGTAGTTTATGCGGATATTAGGTTTAGATGTTGGTACTAAAACAGTCGGTGTTGCAATGAGCGATGAAATGGGCTGGACAGCGCAAGGACTGGAAACGATTAAGATTAACGAAGAACGAGGTCACTTTGGTTTTGACCGTATTTCTGAGTTAGTAAAACAGTACGATGTGGACAAAATAGTAGTAGGTTTACCTAAAAATATGAATGGTACAATTGGCCCGCGTGGTGAAGCTTGCCAACAATTTGCAGAAAACCTACAGAATCTGTTACAATTAGAAGTTGTAATGTGGGACGAGCGCTTGTCGACGATGGCAGCGGAACGTCTGCTCATTTCAGCTGATGTGAGCCGTAAGAAGCGAAAACAGGTAATCGATAAGATGGCTGCAGTCGTAATCTTACAAGGATTTTTAGATAGTAAATAAGAGGTGACCAAAATGGAAGAAAATCAAATTACAATTGTAGACGAAAAAGGAAACGAACATTTATGTGAAATTATTTTCACTTTTGATGCTGAAAAATTCGGCAAAAAATCATATGTAGTCTTCTCTCCAATCGGTGAAGTAGACGAAGATGGAGACCAAATCTTCGATGCAATGGCATACGAGCAAAACGAAGAAGAGGGTGGAACATTACTTTCAATCGAATCTGAAGAAGAGTGGGAAATGGTACAAGAAATGTTTAACACTCTTGCTGAAGAGCAAGACGAAGAATAGTAATGGATAAAAAGGCGAACTGTGTACACAGTTCGCCTTTTTTGTATTCATATGCAAAATGACAGATTTTTTGTCGAAACTACTTAATTGTTTATAGTATAATAAGACGGGTTGTATGAAATGAGGATTTAAATGAGCAGCTTTCACCAATTATTTAGAAATGATTGGTTTTGCTTTATGTTTGTAGGGCATTGTATAGAGGAAGTGTATATGGTCTACAATTGAATAAGGAGGAAGAATTTTGGTAGAGAATCAAGTGAAGAAGAAGCGTAGACGCATTTTTTTAATTTCGATTATCGCACTGCTTTTAGTTTGTGGATCAGTCTATGCGTATATTTCATCTGCATTAGGACCAGTTGATAGTGGAAATAAAAAAGAGATTGAGGTAGAGATTCCAAAGGGGTCATCTACAAGTAAAATCGGTGAGATTTTAGAAGAAAAAGGTGCTGTGAAAAGCGGTACAGTTTTTAGTTTTTATACGAAATTTAAGTCGAAAAGCTTACAAGCAGGTACATATTTATTAAATCCTTCGATGAGTGCTCAAGATGTTATTGAACAAATGTCATCTGGCAACGTACATCGTCCGGCTCTTTATAAAGTGACGATTAAAGAAGGAGCGCAAGTAACTGAAATTGCTGAAGTGATTGCGGCAGAATTAAAGTGGAATAAAGATGATGTTGTGCGTCAATTAAACGATAAAGCATTTATTCAAAAAATGCAGCAAAAGTATCCGAAGCTATTAACGGATAAAATTTTTGATAGCAACATTAAATATCCGCTAGAAGGATACTTATATCCAGCAACGTATTCTTTCTATAAAAAGGATACGAAATTAGAAGAAATTGTAATCCCAATGCTTGAGAAAACAAATGCAATTATTGTTCAAAATGAGGCGAAAATGAAAGCGAAGAACTGGGATGTTCATCAACTTCTCACGTTGTCTTCACTTATTGAAGAAGAGGCCACTGGCTTTACAGATCGTCAGAAAATCTCTAGTGTTTTCTATAATCGTTTAGCGAAAGGTATGCCGCTTCAAACGGATCCGACGGTATTATACGCGCTTGGAAAGCATAAAGAACGTGTATTATACGAAGACTTGAAAGTAAACTCACCGTACAATACGTATGTTGTGAAAGGATTGCCAGTTGGACCGATTGCAAACTCTGGTAAACATTCAGTGGAAGCAGCGTTAAATCCTGCGCAAACAGATTATTATTATTTCTTAGCTGCACCAAGTGGTGAAGTGTATTATGCGAAAACGTTAGAAGAACATAATGCATTAAAGCAAAAATACATTACGAAAAAACAGTGAAATGGGGAGGGGTAGCGAAAAAGGTCGCACATCCCTCTTTTTTGTGGTAAAATATATCGGGTTAAAAACTGGCAGAAGAATCGTTTTTAATATCAAAACGGGATGTACAAGCTTAGGGTGAAACTGGCTTGTATTTTTATTGCATTCTATGTGTGAAAAGACAAAGATTGACGCGTCATAGAGGCACTTCTCCATGTAAATAAGGAGGACCAATTATGGAGGATGCAGTTAACGAGTACCTATTATCATTTATTGATCCGAAAGATAAATTAATTCTTGAAATGGAAGAGTATGCAACTGAAAACCATGTGCCGATTATGGATCGACTTGGAATGGAATTTATGCTGCAATTTTTACGTTTAATTGGACCGGAAAGTATTTTAGAACTTGGAACAGCAATCGGTTATTCTAGTATTCGTATGATGCAAGCTATTCCGAACTCTCGCATTGTGACAGTAGAGCGCAATCGTGAACGATATGAAAAGGCACTTGAATATATAGAATGTTCCCCGGTAACAGACCGGATTTCTGTTATTTACGGTGATGCTTTAGAAACGGGCGAACAAGTGAAAGAACATGGAACATTTGATGTTATTTTTATTGATGCAGCGAAAGGACAGTATCGTCGCTTTTTTGACTTATACGAACCGTTATTAAACCCTGGTGGCGTTATTATTTCAGATAACGTTATGTACCATGGCCTTGTGACGACAAAAGAGACAATTGAAAATAGACGTACGCGTGGTTTGATTCGTCGTATTAAGACGTACAATGAATGGCTTATGAACCATGAAGGATATGATACAACGATTTTCCCAATTGGCGATGGAGTGGCTGTAAGTAAAAAGAGAGGGTGACAAAAGTATGAAGAAACCTGAATTGTTAGTAACGCCTAGAGCGGTGGCGGATATTGAACCTCTTGTGAAAGCAGGGGCAGATGCAGTAATGGTTGGTGAACAAAAGTTTGGTTTACGTTTGGCAGGAGAGTTTTCACGTGAAAATGTGGAACAAGCTGTAAACATTGCACATGAAAATGGTGTGAAAGTATACGTTGCAATGAATGCGATGTTCCACAATGATAAAGTAGAAGAATTAACGGACTACGTTGCATTTTTAAATGAGGTAAATGTAGATGCGATT
Source organism: Bacillus hominis (assembly GCF_018332515.1). Classification (GTDB taxonomy): domain Bacteria; phylum Bacillota; class Bacilli; order Bacillales; family Bacillaceae_G; genus Bacillus_A; species Bacillus_A hominis. The sequence goes on from NZ_BOQD01000011.1 coordinate 15,204, forward strand.
GTTTTCGGAGATCCAGCGGTATTAATGGCTGTTCGTGAAGTTGCACCAAACATGAAGTTGCACTGGAATACAGAAACAACAGCAACAAACTGGTTTACTTGTAACTATTGGGGACAAAGAGGAGCGAAACGCGCTGTATTAGCTCGTGAGCTTAGCTTAGATGAGATTGCTGAGTTAAAAGAAAATGCTGAAGTGGAACTTGAAGTGCAAATTCACGGTATGACTTGCATGTTCCAATCGAAGCGTTCACTAGTAGGAAACTACTTTGAGTATCAAGGGCGTAATCTCGATATCGAAAAGAAAAAGTATGAAGAGAATATGTTCTTATACGATCCAGAACGTAATAACAAATATCCAATTTATGAAGATGAAAATGGTACTCACATTATGAGTCCGAATGATATTTGTTTCATCGATGAGTTAGAGGAACTAATCGATGCTGAAGTCGATAGCTTAAAAATTGATGGTGTCCTAAAAAGTTCTGAATACATTATTGAGGTAACGAAGAAATATCGTAAGGCGATTGATTTATGTGTAGAAGATCGTGATGCGTATTATGACGTGAAAGATGATTTATTTAAAGAGATAGAAGAAATACAACCGGTAAACCGTCCGTTAGATACAGGATTCTTCTTTAAAGAAACGGTTTACTAAACGAGGAGGGTGTAGGAAATGACTGTACAAGAAATTTCACGAGTGATCGATGGCAAACGCGTTATTGTGAAAAAACCTGAACTGTTAATCCCTGCGGGTAACTTAGAAAAATTAAAAGTAGCTATCCATTATGGGGCAGATGCTGTATATTTAGGTGGACAAGAATTTGGTCTTCGTTCTAATGCAGGTAACTTTACGCTGGAAGACATGGCAGAAGGCGTTGAATTTGCAAAGAAATATGGAGCGAAAATATACGTAACAACAAATATTTTTGCACATAATGAAAATATGGATGGGCTAGAGGAATATTTAAAAGGGATTGAAAAAGCTGGCGTAACGGGAATTATCGTTGCCGATCCGCTTATTATTGAGACATGTAAACGTGTAGCGCCTTCTGTTGAGGTGCATTTAAGTACACAACAATCACTATCCAACTGGAAAGCAGCACAGTATTGGAAAGAAGAAGGTTTACATCGTCTTGTATTAGCTCGTGAAGCAAGCTATGAAGAAATGAAAGAAATTAAAGAAAAAGTTGATATTGAAATTGAAGCATTCGTCCATGGTGCAATGTGTATCGCGTATTCAGGGAGATGTACATTAAGTAACCATATGACAGCGCGTGACTCTAACCGTGGTGGTTGTTGTCAATCTTGCCGCTGGGATTATGATTTAGTTCAAACGGTATCACAACATAAAGATGCAAAAGAGCTACCTCTATTCCAAGAAGAAGATGCTCACTTTGCGATGAGCCCAAAAGATTTAAATTTAATTTTATCAATTCCGAAAATGATTGAAATTGGAATTGATAGCTTAAAAGTTGAAGGACGTATGAAATCTATCCATTACGTAGCGACTGTAGCAACTGTATATCGTAAAGTAATTGATGCGTATTGTGCGGATCCGGATAACTTTGAGTTTAAACAAGAATGGTTAGATGAGCTTGATAAATGTGCAAATCGTGATACAGCTCCTGCATTCTTTGAAGGGGTTCCAGGACATCAAGAGCAAATGTTTGGAAATCATAGTAAGAAAACAACGTATGATTTTGCTGGTTTAGTGTTAGATTATAATGAAGAAACGGGCATCGTAACGCTTGAGCAACGTAATCACTTCAAACCAGGACATGAAGTGGAGTTCTTTGGACCAGAAATAGAAAACTTTACGCAGACGGTGGAGAAAATTTGGGATGAGGATGGAAACGAATTAGATGCAGCGAGACATCCGTTGCAAATCGTGAAATTCAAAGTGGATCAACCAGTGTATGTGAATAATATGATGCGCAAAAACATACTTCAATAAGAAAGAGTGGTAGTCGAATGGGGACGAATAAGCCTGTTGTAATTGGAATCGCTGGTGGTTCAGGGTCAGGAAAAACAAGTGTAACGAAAGCGATTTTTGACCATTTTAAAGGTCATTCCATTTTAATCTTGGAGCAAGATTATTATTACAAAGATCAAAGTCATTTACCGATGGAAGAACGTTTAAAAACAAATTACGATCATCCGCTAGCGTTTGATAATGATTTATTAATTGAACATTTACAGCAGTTGCTTGCATATGAGCAAGTGGAAAAGCCTGTGTATGACTATACATTGCATACGCGTTCGGAAAAAATTATTCCAGTTGAGCCGAAAGATGTAATTATTTTAGAAGGAATTCTTATTTTAGAAGACCCGCGTCTTTGTGAGTTAATGGATATTAAGGTGTTCGTTGATACAGATGCTGACCTTCGTATTTTACGCCGCATGCAGCGCGATATTGAAGAGCGCGGCCGTACAATGGATTCAGTTATTGACCAATACGTAAACGTTGTACGCCCAATGCATAATCAATTTATTGAGCCTTCTAAGAAATTCGCGGATATTATTATCCCTGAAGGTGGACAAAATCATGTTGCAATTGATATTATGGTTACAAAAATTGCAACAATTCTTGAACAAAAAGTGAATTTGTAATAGCATAGTAAAAGATATACGATAGGAAGGGATTTTTTCCCTTCTTATCGAATACAATGAAACATGAAACCTCACCTACAAATAGGTGAGGGCATATTTATATCAACTTTCCATACATACCTTCTTTATATAAGGAAGAATTGGAGAATAAGGGGTTGTATGTGACAACTCCACTAGTGCCACGTGTACTAGAAACCTCCGCTATATATAAGCGGAGGAGTTTTCATATGGAACTCCTCTTTTTTTCGGGGGATTGGTATATAAAAGGAGTGGAAAACATGGCAACAGAAAAAACATACCCTATGACGCAAGAGGGTAAGCAAAAACTAGAGAACGAAGTTGAACAATTAAAAACAGTAAGACGTAAAGAAGTTGTAGAGCGTATTAAAATCGCACGTAGCTTTGGAGATCTTTCTGAGAACTCTGAGTATGATGCAGCGAAAGATGAGCAAGCATTCGTAGAAGGACGTATTACACAACTTGAAAACATGATCCGTAATGCGGTTATCATTGAAGACAATGGTGAAGAGTCTACAGTTGTAACATTAGGTAAAACAGTAACATTTAAAGAGTTACCAGGTGGAGACGAAGAAGCGTACACAATCGTAGGTAGCGCAGAAGCCGATCCATTTGAAGGAAGAATTTCTAACGATTCTCCAATCGCAAAAAGCTTATTAGGTAAGCAAATTGGTGAGAAGGTAGCAATCCAAACGCCAGGTGGAGAAATGCAAGTAGAGATTATCTCTGTAAAATAACGTAAAAATCACTCGTGTGAAAACGAGTGATTTTTTATTTGTATAAAAGGTGAAACACCTCGTCTAAACTACATACAATAGACGAGGTGTTTTTTATGGAAATGAAACGGAGAATTATAATTGTTTTAATTTGTTTTATGGGTGTGATTTTTTTATTACTTTGTCGTTTAATCCAAATACAGATTATAGATACGGAATCATTTACTGATCGAAATATCAATTTGATTGAAAAAAGTGTTACGCAACGAACACAATCACTTACAGTAGATAATGGAAGAGGGCACTTTACAGATCGAAATGGTAAGGAAATTGGTGAAGAGAAATATCCAGTCTTAATTGTTTTTCCCTTTTTACAAATAAAAAATGACATGTTAGAGAAAATTGCGCATATCATTGGTGTGTCGAGACAAGAGATAAGACTGCAAATGAAAAATAAGAATCAAGCATTTATATTACGAAGGGGGAATATCCCATTTCCATTAACGTTCGAGCAGATGGAGAAGGTAAATCAATTAGATATTTTAGGTATTGTAGCAGCAGAAGTTCGACTGAAGCAAACGGGAGAGGTAAATCATTTAATTGGTGATGTGGGAGAGAATGAACAGGAATTTCAAAAGCGTTATGGAGAAATGAAAAAAACTTCGAAACAAACGCCAATTGGTATTTCTGGATTGCAACAATCATTTGATGAATTTTTACTGACTGATGGAGAGGCGAAAGTGTTGTATCAAGTGGACCAGCAAGGAGAACCGATTTTTGGGAAACAGGCGAAATACACTTCACCAGGAAATCCATTTTATCCAGTTACTATTCAAACAACAATACATAAAACGTTGCAACGACGAGCAGAAAAGATTATAGATGAAAACGGAATAAAAAAAGGTGGGTTAGTATTACTAGACATAAAGAATAGTGAAGTTTTAGCAATGGTAAGTAAGCCTTCTTTACAGATGAATGATAGGAGGATATATAAAGCTACACTTGAAAATCAAATGTTAACTCCTCATTTTCCGGGGTCTGTTTTTAAAACAGTAGTTGCAGCAGCAGTAATTGATGAGAATTTGGTGCGGTTTAATCGTACATTTAACTGTAATACGGATTTATACGGTGAAAATCTTCCGCAAGTTATGATGGGGTCATTAAACTTTAAGGAAAGCTTTGCTAGAAGCTGTAATCGAACGTTTGCCGTATTAGGTGATGAACTAATGCAAAAGGATAGGGAAGTATTAGAAACGTATTTAGAGGCCTTAGGAGCAAGTAAGAAGGTAGGGTGGAAAGGTTCGGTATTTCATACACCGGAATTTGAGCAATTACCAGAAGAAAAGAGTGCTATTATTTGGAGAAGCGAAGAAAATAAAGATAGTAGAAGAGCGATTGCTCAAACGATGGTCGGACAAAAAGATGTACGTGTGTCGCCTCTAGCTATAGCGAATATGATGGCGACAATTGCTAGAGGTGGAGAGAAGATGGAAGTGAAAGCTGTGAAAAAAATAGTGTATAAAAATGGAACTGACTTTTTTACATTTGAAAATCATAAATTAAATGGGAAACAGCTTTCTTATGAAACGATGAAAAAATTACAACAGTTGTTAAGAGGCGTTGTAGCGATGGAGAAAGGAACGGGAACCGCATTCCGTTCGTTGCCACTAACTGTCGCTGGAAAATCTGGGACGGCACAAACAGGAAAAGGAGAGACGGTGAATCGCTGGTTTGCAGGTTATTTTCCATATGAAAACCCAAGATATGCTTTAGTTGTAGTTGATATAGAAACAGATAACGTAAATGTAGTTACACCAGCTTTTGCGGAAATGGTAGAAGCAATTCATCAATTAGAAATTGAAAAGTAATCTTGCAATTATTTATGAAATGTTTTCATTTCGTGAAAATATTATTGTAAATGTTCAACCTTTCTAGATTTAATGTTACAATAGCAAGTATGAAAAACTGCATGGAGGTTTGAAGAATGGCAGGAGGATCTAGATTTCAACAGAAACAACAAAAACGTCGTCAAAACGGTGTTTTAAATATTGCGATTGCTATTGTATTAGTAGCAGTAGCTATTGTAGCATATCAATTGTTTGTTCCTGGTACAAAAGAGCAAGCGTCTTCTAGTGATAAAAAAGTAGCTCAGCAAACAACAAAAGAAAATAAAGCTGAGAAAGCTAAAGGTAAAGAAGAGACGAAGAAGAACGAGCAAGAGAAAACAGAGGCTAAGAAGAAGGAAGAAGAAGCGAAGCAAAAGGCTGAAGAAGAAAAGAAAAAAGCTGAAGAAGAAGCGAAAGCTAACGAGAAAGTATCAGCTGAAAAAACACAGCCAAAGGCAACAGATGCTTATACGAAATCTTCTTGGAAGCCAGTAGGTACAGAGCAAGGTGCAACACCTGCGATGACGTTTAAAAAAGGCACAGCAGATTGGAATGAGATGAACCAAGCGATTTCAGCTGCAATTGACGTTCCGGTAGAGCAATTAGTTATTCATAGAATCGGAAATAATGGTAAGAATAAAGCTTACGGCAACGTACAAGATAAGCAATCAGGTAAAAAATATTATGTAAATATTGATTGGGTAGATAATGAAGGCTGGAAACCAGTACTTGTTCAAACTCTAAATTAAAAAAGAGAGGCTCTTATGAGCTTCTCTTTTTTAGTTAGCGTAATTTCTTTAACTTAAAATGCACAACTGCGCTATAATAAGGTCTTTTACTTTCAGGGTCCATAACCATTTGGTGAGAAATATGATGAACTTCGAGCATAAGTGCTTTATTGTTATCAATTTGTTCGCTAATTTTCTTCTCTAAAGAAACTAAATTTGCAGCCTCAAAAAACTCCACTTTATCTTCTAACATTTCAAAGGTAAATGACACGAAGACCACTCCTCTCCTATGTAATCAAATATAGTGTAACAAAGAAAAGAAGGAAATACTACGTACATTTCAATTGACATTTTTAGAAAGAGGGCATATTATACTGATAAAACCGATAAGAAAAAGGGGAATTTTTATGGGAACAGAATTTAATGGTTTATTTGATGAATGGGCTCATACGTACGACTCATTTGTACAAGGCGAAGATATACAATATAAAGAAGTTTTCGCCCATTATGAGGACATTTTAGAGGATGTAGTTAACAAGTCATTTGGCAACGTATTAGAATTTGGTGTTGGTACTGGCAACTTAACAAATAAATTATTACTTGCTGGTCGTACAGTTTACGGTATAGAGCCGTCACGTGAAATGCGCACTATCGCAAAAGAGAAATTACCAAAAGAATTTTCAATTACAGAAGGTGATTTTCTATCATTTGAAGTCCCGAATTCAATCGATACTATCGTGAGTACTTACGCATTTCATCATTTAACAGATGATGAAAAAGACATAGCGATTGCGAAGTATAGTCAATTGCTAAACAAAGGTGGTAAAATAGTGTTTGCTGATACGATATTTGCAGATCAAGATGCATATGATAAAACTGTTGAAACAGCAAAACAAAGAGGTTTCCATCAGTTAGCAAACGATTTGCAAACAGAATACTATACACGTATTCCTATCATGCAATCTATTTTTGAAAACAATGGCTTCCATGTAACGTTTACGAGATTGAATCATTTCGTTTGGGTAATGGAGGCAACTAAGCAATAGAAAGAGGGATTAGATTGAGAATTGCTGTAATTGGAGCAATGGAAGAAGAAGTACGTATTTTACGTGATAAATTAGAACAAGCAGAAACAGAAACGGTTGCAGGTTGTGAATTTACGAAAGGGCTATTGGCAGGACATGAAGTAATCTTGTTAAAGTCTGGTATTGGTAAAGTAAATGCAGCGATGTCGACGACAATTTTATTAGAAAAATATAAGCCTGAAAAAGTAATCAACACTGGTTCAGCTGGTGGATTCCATCATTCTCTAAATGTTGGAGATGTAGTTATTTCAACAGAAGTTCGTCACCATGACGTAGATGTAACTGCATTTAATTACGAATATGGTCAAGTGCCTGGAATGCCACCTGGATTTAAAGCTGATGAGGCGTTAGTTGCATTAGCTGAAAAATGTATGCAGGCAGAAGAAAATATTCAAGTTGTAAAAGGTATGATTGCAACAGGTGATTCATTTATGAGTGATCCGAACCGCGTTGCAGCAATTCGTGATAAATTTGAAGATCTTTATGCAGTAGAAATGGAAGCAGCGGCTGTTGCACAAGTGTGCCACCAATATGAAGTTCCGTTTGTAATCATTCGTGCACTTTCTGATATTGCTGGTAAAGAATCGAATGTTTCATTTGATCAATTTTTAGATCAAGCAGCTCTTCATTCTACAAACTTTATCGTAAAAGTATTAGAAGAGTTAAAGTAATGTAACAAAAAGGCAACTGTCTCATATAAAGAAAATACATACAGTTGCCTTTTCTTTATTGGCAAATAAGGGGGAGAACACGATGAATGTATATCGTGGAGTTCATGAGTTAATTGGTCATACACCAATTGTAGAAATTACTCGTTTTTCACTTCCGAAAGGAGTCCGTTTATTTGCAAAGCTTGAATTTTATAATCCAGGCGGAAGCGTTAAGGATCGTTTAGGAAGAGAACTAATCGAAGATGCACTAGAAAAAGGGCTTGTCGCAGAGGGCGGAACAATTATTGAACCGACGGCTGGAAATACCGGTATTGGACTGGCACTTGCAGCGTTACAACATGATTTACGCGTTATTGTTTGTGTACCAGAGAAATTTAGTATTGAAAAACAAGAATTAATGAAAGCGCTAGGTGCAACGGTCGTGCATACACCGACTGAACAAGGAATGACCGGCGCGATTGCAAAAGCAAAAGAATTAGTAAATGAAATACCGAATTCATACTCTCCAAGTCAATTTGCAAATGAGGCAAATCCTCGTGCATATTTTAAAACATTAGGACCTGAACTGTGGGATGCATTGAATGGAGAGATTAACATATTTGTTGCTGGAGCAGGAACTGGCGGTACGTTTATGGGGACTGCATCTTATTTGAAAGAAAAAAATATAGATATTAAAACAGTTATCGTAGAGCCAGAAGGATCTATTTTAAATGGTGGTAAGGCTGGTTCACATGAGACCGAAGGAATTGGACTGGAATTTATCCCGCCATTTTTGAAAACATCTTATTTTGATGAAATTCATACAGTTTCTGATCGAAATGCATTTTTACGAGTGAAGGAATTAGCGCAAAAAGAAGGTCTTCTCGTTGGAAGTTCTTCAGGAGCAGCATTTCATGCAAGCTTACTGGAGGCAGAGAAAGCAACACCAGGCACAAATATTGTAACGATTTTTCCTGATAGTAGTGAGCGCTATTTAAGTAAAGACATATACAAAGGATGGGAATAAAAAATGAGAGCAAAGACAAAGTTAATTCATGGTATTCGCATAGGAGAACCTTCAACTGGATCTGTAAACGTACCGATTTATCAAACAAGTACGTACAAACAAGAAGCAGTTGGGAAGCACCAAGGATATGAATATTCACGTACAGGCAACCCAACACGTGCAGCTTTAGAAGAAATGATTGCTGTATTAGAAAACGGTCATGCTGGATTTGCATTTGGTTCAGGAATGGCTGCTATTACAGCGACAATTATGTTGTTCTCAAAAGGTGACCACGTCATTTTAACAGATGATGTTTATGGCGGAACGTATCGTGTTATTACGAAAGTATTAAACCGTTTCGGCATTGAGCATACATTTGTAGATACAACAAACCTAGAGGAAGTTGAAGAAGCTATTCGTCCAAATACGAAAGCGATTTATGTGGAAACACCAACGAACCCATTACTGAAAATTACTGATATTAAGAAAATATCTACTCTTGCTAAAGAGAAAGATGTATTAACAATTATTGATAACACATTCATGACGCCATATTGGCAGTCGCCGATTTCTTTAGGAGCAGATATTGTACTTCATAGTGCTACAAAATATTTAGGAGGTCATAGTGATGTAGTTGCAGGTTTAGTAGTTGTAAATAGTCCGCAATTAGCAGAAGACCTTCACTTTGTACAAAACTCAACAGGAGGTATTCTAGGGCCGCAAGATAGCTTCTTATTACTTCGCGGTTTAAAAACATTAGGGATTCGTATGGAAGAACATGAAACGAATTCACGTGCAATTGCTGAGTTTTTAAATAACCATCCAAAAGTAAATAAAGTATATTATCCAGGTCTTGAATCACATCAAAACCATGCATTAGCAAAAGAACAAGCAAATGGATTTGGTGCCATTATCTCATTTGATGTAGATAGTGAAGAAACATTAAATAATGTACTTGAGAAACTGCAATACTTCACACTTGCTGAAAGCTTAGGAGCAGTAGAAAGTTTAATTTCGATCCCATCTCAAATGACACATGCATCAATCCCAGCAGATCGCCGTAAAGAATTAGGAATTACAGATACATTAATTCGTATCTCTGTCGGTATTGAAGATGGTGAAGATTTAATGGAAGATTTAGCACAAGCGCTAGCATAGTAAAAATGCACTGCTCATATAGGCAGTGCATTTTTATTATATTAATTTGTGAAATATTTCACAAATTAGACATACACAAACGAAATGAATTGATGTATATTGAATTCATGAAATATTATTCACGAATAAACTTGTGAAATGTTTCACAAACAATGGGATTCATGTAGGAAGGTAACTCTATTTTTTTGCGCTAATCGGGACTTATTATGACCTATAGGGACTTATAAAGACCGTGATAACAGAATAGGAGGAAATTTACATGGTAGTCAAAGAGAAAGTTGTAAATGAAATGCAAGAGGTAAAAGAGATGATTGATACGTTAGTAAATAACGGTCAAAAAGCTTTACAAGCATTAGAAGGTTTTACACAAGAGCAAATTGACAACATTGTTCATGAAATGGCACTAGCAGGTGTTGATCAACATATGCCGCTTGCAAAATTGGCTGTTGAGGAAACGGGCCGTGGTGTATATGAAGACAAATGCATTAAAAATATTTTTGCTACTGAATATATTTGGCATAATATAAAGAGAGATAAAACGGTAGGAATTATTCACGAAGATCCTCATGAAGAAATAATAGAAATTGCGGAACCTGTCGGTGTAGTAGCTGGGGTAACGCCAGTAACGAATCCAACGTCGACAACAATGTTTAAAGCGTTAATCGCGATAAAAACGAGAAATCCAATTATTTTCGCCTTTCATCCTTCTGCACAAAATTGTTCCGTTGCAGCAGCGAAAACAGTATATGATGCAGCGGTGAAAGCTGGTGCACCAAAGCACTGTATTCAATGGATTGAAAGACCGTCTGTCGAAGCAACGAAGCAATTAATGAACCATGACGGTGTGGCACTCGTTCTAGCAACTGGAGGAGCTGGTATGGTGAAATCAGCTTATTCTACTGGAAAACCAGCGCTAGGCGTCGGCCCTGGTAATGTACCATGTTATATAGAGAAATCAGCACATGTAAAACGAGCTGTTAATGATTTAATTTTATCGAAAACATTTGATAACGGTATGATTTGTGCATCGGAACAAGCAATCATTGTCGATAAGGAAATTTATGATGATATGAAAACAGAAATGATTGCAAACAATTGTTACTTTGTAACAGAGGAAGAGAGAAAGAAATTAGAAAAGCTTGTTATTAATGAAAATACATGTGCAGTAAATAGTGATATTGTTGGGAAATCAGCACAGTATATTGCTGAATTAGTAGGAATTACTGTACCTGAACATACAAAAATGCTTGTAGCTGAAATAAAAGGTATCGGAGCAGCATATCCACTATCTCGTGAGAAATTGAGTCCAGTATTAGCTTGTGTAAAAGCAAATTCATTAGAAGAAGGATTTACATATTGCGAAGAAATGTTGAACCTGGGTGGTTTAGGACATTCAGCAGTCATCCATTCTACAAACAAAGAAGTGCAAAAGCAATTTGGATTACGCATGAAAGCTTGCCGTCTCATTGTAAATGCACCTTCATCACAAGGTGGAATCGGTGACATATATAATGGATTTATTCCATCACTTACGCTTGGTTGTGGTTCCTACGGGAAAAACTCAGTTTCCCAAAACGTAACAGCGACTCATTTATTAAATATAAAAAGGCTGGCAAATAGAAAAAAGAATATGCAGTGGTTCAAATTGCCACCAAAAATTTATTTTGAAAAACATGCTACAGCGTATTTAGCGAACATGCCTAACATTTCACGTGCATTTATTGTAACGGATCCAGGGATGGTTGAGCACGGTTATGTAGATACAGTTACGCACTATTTACGTAAGCATGCAAATGATGTGAAAGTTGAAGTTTTCTTTGAAGTTGAGCCAGATCCATCAGATGAAACTGTATTTAAAGGTGCGGACATGATGAAAAGCTTTAAGCCTGATGTAATTATTGCACTTGGTGGCGGTTCAGCTATGGATGCGGCAAAAGGGATGTGGCTATTCTATGAGCACCCAGAAACAACATTCTATGGCATTAAACAGAAATTTTTAGATATAAGAAAACGTACATGTAAATATCCGGAATTAGGAAATAAAGCGCAGTTTGTTGCCATTCCAACAACATCAGGAACAGGGTCAGAAGTGACACCATTTGCGGTTATTACAGATAAGAAAAATAATATTAAATACCCGCTTGCGGATTATGAATTAACGCCAGATGTAGCAATTGTTGATCCGCAATTTGTAATGACAGTGCCACCACATGTAACAGCAGACACTGGTATGGACGTATTAACGCATGCAATCGAGGCGTATGTGTCTGTTCTGGCAAATGACTATACTGATGGTTTAGCGTTAAAAGCAATTGATCTCGTATTTAAATATTTACCGAGAGCATATAAAGATGGAAATGATGAAGAAGCGCGAGAAAAAATGCATAATGCTTCTGCCATCGCAGGGATGGCATTTGCAAATGCTTTCCTAGGTATTAATCATAGTTTAGCACATAAAATTGGACCAGAATTCCATATCCCACATGGGCGAGCAAATGCGATTCTTATGCCTCATGTAGTCCGTTATAATGCCATTAAGCCAAGAAAACATGCATTGTTCCCAAAATATGAGCACTTTGTTGCAGATGAACGCTATGCACATATTGCGAGAATACTCGGGCTTCCAGCAAGCTCGACAGCAGAAGGCGTGGAATCACTTGTCCAAGCAATTATTGAACTTGGAAAAAGCTTAAATATCAATATGAGTATTGCAGGACAAGGAGTTGCTAAAGAACAATTTGAAGCAGTTGTTGAAATGCTAGCAGAAAGAGCTTTTGAAGATCAATGTACAACAGCTAATCCAAAATTACCGCTCATTTCAGAGCTAAAAGAAGTCTATATGGAAGCGTATAAAGGCGTATAATAGATAAAAAAGAGCCGTAAGTAAGCGGCTCTTTTTTACTTTGGAAAACATCTCCCAGTTTGGTTCTATTTACTTGTCTTTAAGCTTAATAGAATATGATAAAGTGAGGATGGGAGTGATAAGCAAATGAAAGAATTACAAGAAAAAATAGCAGATTATACCCGTTTCGGACAAGTGCTTCTCGCAGTAAGTACATTTTTGATGGTTGGTTTATTAATTCCGAATGGAGCAAAAGAGACGGTACAAACTTTTGTTATGATGGGGAGTGTCATTGGATTTTTATGTTTTTCTTTTTTCTTCTTTAAGCGTGTGAAAGCGATGCATGATCAACTAGAGGAGAGCGAATATGAAGAAAATTGTTAAATAAGGCGCTACGAAAAGAAGAAATCTTTTTGTAGCGTTTTTTCGTTTTTGTAGAAAATGTATGCGTTTCATGTTGACAATGATAATCCTTATCAATTAAAGTAGAATAGTAATCAATGATTATCATTATCAATTAGA
>NZ_BOQD01000012.1 GCF_018332515.1 Bacillus hominis
TTAGAGAAAAAATAATCTCCTTGTACACTCTCAAGGTTACTTATTAAATATGCAAACACAAGTATTCCATATAAAACCATAAACTTATTTATTTGATGTTTAATCATAATATTAATGTCACCTATTTATCTGTCTTTCGCAAATCGTACTTGCTCAGAAATAATATTATAAAAATTCAAATTACATATACTATTAATGATTGTCTATTTCACTGTATTTAAATTTTATCAGTCAAACATTTTCTTTAGCTTATCTTCCTTTTCCACCTTGTTCGTATCTGCCTCTACCATTATACGAACAAGCTCCTCAAACGAAGTCCTTGTTGGATTCCAACCTAATAATGTTTTCGCTTTTGTTGGATCACCTAGTAATTGCTCTACTTCGGCTGGACGGAAGAATTTAGGGTCTACTGCTACAAGTACTTTACCTGTTGCTTTATCAATACCTTTTTCTTCTACACCTTCTCCTACCCATTCAAGCTCAATACCTACATGTTTGAATGCTAATGTAGTAAACTCACGTACCGTATGCATTTCACCTGTTGCAATAACGAAATCTTCTGGCTTGTCATGTTGTAGAATTAACCACATGCATTCTACATAGTCTTTCGCATATCCCCAGTCACGAAGTGAGTCTAAGTTTCCTAAATATAATGTTTCTTGTTTTTCTTGTGCAATACGTGCTGCTGCAAGTGTAATTTTACGCGTTACGAATGTTTCACCACGACGTTCTGATTCGTGGTTAAATAAAATTCCGTTTACTGCGAACATGTTATAAGATTCACGGTAGTTCTTTGTAATCCAGAAACCGTAAATTTTTGCTACACCATATGGAGAACGTGGATAGAACGGCGTTGTTTCTTTTTGTGGTACTTCTTGTACTTTACCGTATAACTCAGATGTTGATGCTTGATAAATACGAGTCGTTTCAGTTAGACCTAAAATACGAACTGCTTCTAAAATACGTAATGTTCCTACACCATCTACATCTGCTGTATATTCAGGTACATCAAATGATACTTTCACGTGCGATTGTGCACCTAAATTATAAATTTCATCTGGACGAATTTCACTAATTAAGCGAATTACATTAGATGTATCTGTAATATCACCATAATGCAGGTGGAAATTTTCTTGATTATTTAAACCTTCAATTTCTTCATTTACCAAGCTCTCTATACGATCTAAATTATAAGAAGAACTACGACGAATAACACCGTGTACTTCATAACCCTTTTCTAATAAAAACTCTGCTAAGTAAGATCCATCTTGTCCTGTTACGCCTGTAATAAGTGCCTTTTTCATAATGTCCTCCAATTATCTATTGATTTTTCAAATTACTTTCTTACTAATTCTTTTTCCGCCTGTAAAAACCAATCATATGCCTTCTTTAATCCCTCATCTAAAGAAGTAGTTGCTTTCCAGCCTAAAGCATTAAGCTTAGTCACATCTACTAACTTACGAGGAGTACCATCTGGTTTAGAAGTGTCAAAACGAAGTTCACCAGTAAATCCTACTGTTGCTTTCACTTTTTCAGCAAGTTCTTTAATTGATAAATCTTCACCTACGCCGATGTTTACAATTTCATTACCTTCATAGTTATTCATTAAGTATACGCAAGCATCCGCTAAATCATCAGAGTATAAGAATTCACGTAATGGAGTACCTGTTCCCCAAACTTCTACAAACTCAGCATTATTTTCTTTCGCCTCATGAAATTTACGAATTAAAGCCGGTAAAACATGTGATGTATGTAAGTCAAAGTTATCGTTTTGACCATATAAGTTTGTCGGCATGGCTGAAATATACTTTGTACCATATTGGCGGTTATATGATTCACACATTTTAATACCCGCAATTTTTGCCAGTGCATACGGCTCGTTCGTTGGCTCTAATTCACCTGTTAATAAATATTCTTCTTTTAACGGTTGCGGAGCTAGTTTTGGATAAATACACGTGCTACCTAAAAACAGTAATTTCTCTACGCCAGAACGATATGCTGAATCAATTACATTCGTTTGAATCATTAAATTATCACGAATGAAGTCTGCTGGATACTGATTATTTGCTACAATCCCACCTACTTTAGCCGCCGCTAAAAATACATAATCGATTTTCTCTGTTTTGAAAAATTCTTCGACCTGTCTTGGATCACGTAAATCTAATTCTTTACTCGTTTTATACACTAAATTAGTATAACCTTGTTCTTCTAACTTACGTAAAATAGCTGAGCCAACTAACCCACGATGACCGGCCACATAAATTTTTGAATCTTTTTTCATGATTTTCTGAACTCCTTTTTAAAATGCATTATTTGATCCTAATAATACCTTTACTGTTTTTAATACAATTTTAAAATCATATAAAATATTTCTATTTCGTATGTATTCTAAATCTAATTCAACCATTTCTGCAAATCCAACACTATTTCTTTCTGTTACTTGCCATAACCCTGTACAGCCAGGAGTAACAAGCAATCTTTGTTTATCATAAGAAGTATATTCTTTTACCTCTCTCGGTAGTGGTGGACGTGGCCCAACCAAACTCATATCTCCTTTTAAAACATTTAATAATTGTGGCAATTCGTCAATACTTGTTTTACGAATGAATTTCCCGATTTTTGTAATGCGTGGGTCATCTTTCATTTTAAACATAGCACCTGATACTTCATTATGATGTAATAAATCTTTCAGCCTTTCTTCCGCATCTGTTACCATTGAACGAAATTTATACATTCCGAATTCTTTTTCAACTTCCCCAACACGAGTCTGTTTAAAAAAGACAGGACCTTTCGGATCTTCTAACTTAATAAGTATGGCCACAATAATAAAAATAGGAAAAAGAAAAATAAGACCACATAATGCACCAAATATATCCATTAATCGCTTCATAAATAAATATGCCCACTTTTGATTTACCTCTTCAGCAGCAAGTAATCCTTTTTCCTTTACAGTTCCACTGGATACTTTCGTTAAGGCCAATGCCCTTCCACCTCACTTTATACGTATATATTTTCTTTTTTAACAAGTTCGTTCATATATTGGATCAATTCATCTTTCAATTCTTCATGCTGTAACGCCATCTCAATCGTAGTCTTAATAAAACCAAACTTCTCACCAACATCATAACGAATACCTTCAAAATCATAAGCAAATACACGTTGAATTTCATTTAATCGTTGGATTGCGTCTGTTAACTGAATTTCTCCACCAGCGCCTGTCTGTTGGTTTTCAAGGAACATAAAGATTTCTGGCGTTAATACATAACGTCCCATAATTGCCAAATTAGAAGGCGCTGTTCCGTGAGCTGGCTTTTCAACAAATTGACGCACTTGATAACGACGATCATTTTGTTCAACTGGATCGATAATGCCGTAACGGTGTGTTTCATTTTCTGGCACTGTTTGTACACCAATAACGGATGATTGTGTTCCTTCATATTGATCCATCAATTGACGTAAACATGGTGTTTCAGCTTGTACAATATCATCACCAAGCAGTACTGCAAATGGTTCATTTCCAATAAATTTACGTGCACACCATACCGCATGTCCTAAACCCTTCGGCTCTTTTTGTCTTATATAATGAATGTTGATTTTGGAAGAAGCTTGTACTTTTTCAAGTACTTCATGTTTTCCTTTTTCTAAAAGGTTTTGTTCTAATTCAAAGGAATGATCAAAATGATCCTCAATCGCGCGCTTTCCTTTTCCAGTGACAATAATAATATCTTCAATCCCTGATTCCATCGCTTCTTCTACTATGTATTGAATTGTCGGTTTATCAACAATAGGTAACATTTCTTTCGGCATCGCTTTCGTCGCTGGTAAAAATCTTGTCCCAAGACCAGCTGCTGGGATAATCGCTTTTCTTACTTTTTTCAATTATAGTCCCCCTACATCCGTTTATTTTTATGTAACAATAACAAAAACCCTACCTATATAGTCATTCTTATAACTCCATAGGTAGAGTTTCTACACAAATAAAATTATGGGCATCCAACCCATCCTCACGTCATACTCCCGACGACAAGCGTCTAAGGTAGGTGCGAAATAAAAATTTCTACCCACAGCACGACCGAGTGCCTCCGTTGATAACGGTTAGGAGACATCACCAATTATTTATTTAAAAAATACCGAACAATTTTTTACGACGAATTAGTTCTGGATCTTCTTTATAAATTGTTTTTCCGCTAATTAATAAATACGGATTTTCTTTTAAATCACTCATCACGTTCATTCCGAATTCTTTTTCGATTAATTCATAGCTTTCTGCTAAATGAAATCCTCTTGATGTTGTGTTATGTGCATCTGATGCGATCATATGCGTTAAGTTATGTTCAACGAGTTGTAGTGAGAATTTTTTTATTTTTTTACCGAACTTTCCTAAGAGACTTCCTGCCGTTACTTGTGTTAATGCACCTTTATTTACAAGGTTATATAACTTATCCGGTCGCTCAATTAATTCGGCATTACGTTCCGGATGAACAATAATTGGAATCATCCCTTTTACGCGTAGTTCATATAATAGTTGTTCTGCATAGCGAGGTACATGATTAGATGGAAACTCAATTAATATGTATTTATCTGTTTCATTTAAAGTAACAATTTTACCAGCTTCATAGTCTTCTAATAAATCACCATATAACCTGACCTCTTGTCCTGGTAAAATCTTCAGTGGAATTTCGTTTTGTTGTAGTTCATCATTTAATTGTTTCACTTGATGAATAATAGAAGTACGTTCATTTACATATTTTCCATTTTGATGATGTGGTGTAGCGACAATTGTATGAATTCCCTCTTGAACAGCTTTTTGTGCCATCGCTAAACTATCCGTTACTGTTTGCGCACCATCATCGATGCCAGGTAAAATGTGACAATGTAAATCAATCATTCTTCTCATCCTCCCTCTCGTATAAAAATCTTTTTTCCCTTGAATATGAGGTATACCTCATATTCAAGGGAAAAAAGTGAGATATGTCCTTGCCATATCTCACTTTTTAATTAGTTTGCACCGTAGTAATAATATAAGCCTTGTTCACGTTCACGATCGTTCAGAACAACGCCTAACAATTTACCTTTTGCGGATTCTAATAATCCTTTTGCTTTTACCGCTGTTTCCTTTTCTGTCGATTCACTACGAACGACAAGGATGGATGCATCACATACATTTGCCATAATTTGCGCGTCTGTTACAGCTAAAATTGGCGGTAAATCAAAAATGACTAAGTCATACATACTATACGCTTGAGCAAGAAGTTCTTGCATCGATTTCGAACCTAATAATTCCGCTGGATTTGGCGGGATTGGGCCACATGCTAAAAAGTGTAAATTATCTACAGCTGTCGTTTGTACACATTTCTCTAAACGTTCACTATGTGTTAATACATTCGTTAATCCGGAAATATTATCTACTTGAAACATTTGATGCATCGCCGGTTTACGCATATCCGCGTCAATTAATAATACTTTCTTTCCTTGTTGAGCGAAAACAACTGCCATATTCGCTGTCGTTGTCGTTTTCCCCTCACTTGGGTTCGCAGATGTTACAATTAATGAGTGCAAGTTTGTATCAACAGATGCAAACTCAACGTTCGTTCGAATATTACGATATTGTTCTGAAATTGGTGATTTCGGTTGTTGATGAGCAATTAATTGACGACGTTGACGATGACTTTTTTTCTTTTTAAATAAACTATTAAGAGCCAATTGTTTGTCCCCTCACTTTTCTTGATGATGGAGCATGTGATTTCACGTTTGCTGTTTCTTCATCCATACGAGCTACAATACCTAACACTGGTAAGCCAAGTAAGCTTTCTACGTCTTCTTCTTTTTTCACTGTGTTATCTAAGTATTCTAGTAAGAATGCAAGACCAACTGCAGCCATTAAGCCAACAACGAAAGCAATTACTACGTTTAACATCGGACGTGGTTTAATTGGTGATTGGTTTTCCCCAACTTCCGCTTTCGATAATACCGTTACGTTATCGACATTCATAATTTTTGCGACTTCACCTTTAAATACATCAGCGGTTGCATTTGCAATATCACGAGCTACTTTTGGATCTTTATCCTCAGCTGTTACAGAAATGACCTGTGAATCTTTTTCATTCGCAACATTGATCTTTCCTGTTAAAGCCTGCGCTGTCATATTTAAATTTAATTTTTCATTTACTTGATCTAAGACTACTGGACTTTTAATAATGACCTTATATGTATTCGTTAATTGAATATTCGTTTGAATTTCACCAGCTTGAATCATTGCCCCTTCTTGCTTCTTCTGATTCACAAGAATTTGCGTTGAAGATTGGTAGATTGGTGTCATGAAGAAAAAGCTAATGATAGCACTTACAATAGCTGCACCAAAGGCGATTACGAGGATCATTGCTAAACGTTTTTTTAAAATATGAAATAACTCTTTTAAACTAATTGTTTCTTCCATAAGTTCCTCCAACTTTCTAAAATTTGCACATAAGAAAAATTATAACATATTATCTTACATTTTTTTATTTTAGTA
>NZ_BOQD01000013.1 GCF_018332515.1 Bacillus hominis
AGAAGTTAGGTGGGAGTCGGGCTGCTCGTAAAAGTTCGTAATAATCAGTGGGGGATGAACAAAACCCCCACTGATTAAAGTTTCACTTTATAGAAAGAGAAAGGAATGATATTTTTAACATCAGATGAATAGAAGGTGAGTGAAAGTGAGATTACTTTATAAAAGGTTGAAGTACTCTGAACTTGAGGCTGAATTACAATTAGTAGAAAGTGTTTTAAGTTCAGGATATTTTATTTTATTAGATATATTCTTTTTGTCTTCGTTATTAGCAGTGCTAACTTTTTCCTTGCACCATTCATTTCTAGTTGCATTTTTCACTTTTATTAGTTCTTATATTGTTTGTAGTATCATATTTTTTTTATTGAGAAAATGGTTACAATAAGTTGCTCTGTTAAACTTTGCAGAAAAAGCCGTCTTAAAAAATTTCGATTTTTTGAGATGGCTTTATTTTATGATTTGTAATATATGTTTATAAAATGTAAACATATATTGTGAATTCCCACCTTGTAACCCGGTAAAAAAATTTGTTAATATGGATTGTATAGAGGCTATAATTATCTTGCATGTGTCAACTATGATTATTTTCATGAATAGAGGGGAATGGGATATGTCTGAAGGAACTGAAAGAAGTAATCTCGGGTTGTTATTAAAAGAATTGCTGAAGGAAAAGTCTTTGTCGATGCGAAAATTGAGTGCGCTTACTGGAATCGATACTGCTACCATTTCAATGATTATAAATGGTAAGCGAAAAGCAAATCCGAAGCATTTGCAAAAGTTTGCAGATTGCCTTGGTATTCCAATTGCTGATCTATTTGTGGCGGCAGGATATTCTATTGAAACAAAACAGGAAGAACAATCTGATATTCATGTATCTATTAATAACATTGAACATTTACTTGAATCTTCACAGTTATACGATCAAAAGTTTAGTATAGCGAATGTAGAGCAACAATTGGCTAATTACGAACAATATTCACAAACAGAAGAAGGAAAAGAAACGATTGAAAAGGGGTTTACCGAGAAGATTCAGAAGGTAAGTAGTATTGGGCCGTTTATTAATGATTTAAAAGAACTGTATGAGAAATTTACGGAAAAGAAGGGGACACCTGTAGAACTAGCTTTAATGGGAAGTGCTCTCATCTATTTTATTTTATCGGTCGATGTGATTCCAGATTACATTTTTCCTATTGGTTATTTAGATGATGCTGTTGCTGTGCAACTTGTTTTAAATTCGCTATTGAAAAGATAAGATATTTATATGAATAGATAGATAAAGGTATTTATATACCGATAGTTTGGAATATTTGTGGTGTTATGAATATACGAAAAAGGTGTACCCCGTGTTAGAACGGAGTACACCTTTTTCGTATGTTTGTAAGTTTTAGTTTACGGATCTTTCTGTATACTCGTAAGCTTTCTCTCCATGCATCGAAATATCAAGCCCCATTTGTTCTTCGTGCTCATCGACGCGAACAGGGAGGAAGACGTTAATAGCTTTAATGATGGCGTACGTCATAATGATCGTGAATGCGTATGTTGCCCCGATTGCTATAAGTTGTTTGAAAAGAAGTGCGGCATTCCCATAAAATAATCCGTTAGCGCCATCGCTATTTATAGAAGTTGTTGCGAAAAGTCCGGTTGCGATACCGCCCCAAGTTCCTCCGATGCCGTGACATCCAAAGGCATCAAGTGTATCATCGTATCCGAATTTGTTTTTTAAGAAGAAGACAGCACCGAAACATAATATACCGCCAATTGCTCCGATAAGAAGAGCGGAGAAAGGTGTAACGAATCCACAAGCCGGCGTAATTGCGACTAAACCGGAAACAACCCCGCAAGCAGCTCCCATCGCAGTCGGCTTTGATTGGAAGAACCATTCAGAAAGCATCCAAGTTAGAGCTGAGGCAGCGGCGGCTATATTTGTATTAATAAATGCAGTTAAAGCTACGTCATTTAAAGATAATGCGCTACCGACGTTAAAACCGAACCAGCCGAACCAGAGTAAGCCTGCGCCTAACATTGTAAATGGTAAATGATGAGGAGAGGTACCGCTTATGTTTTTTCGTTTTCCAAGGAAAATAGCTAATACAAGACCGGCAACGCCAGATGTGATATGAACGACATTACCACCAGCGAAGTCTAACGCGCCAAGTTCTCTCAGCCATCCGCCAACGCCCCATACCCAATGAGCGACGGGGTTGTAAACGATTGTTGTCCAAAGAAGGATAAAAATAAGAAAGGCAGAAAATCGCATTCTTTCGGCGAATGCACCTGAAATTAAAGCGGGAGTTAAAATGGCGAACATGAGTTGGAACATCATAAATAAATTGTGAGGAATAGTAGATGAGTAGTCTGAATTTGGTGCGTAGGTAACTCCGTTTAGACCGAACCAATCGAGATTGCCGATAAGTCCGTGCCAATCTGGCCCGAATGATAAAGAATAACCGATAACAATCCATTGAATCGAAACGATAGCCATTGCGCTATAACTGTGCATTGTTGTGCTGAGTACGTTTTTGCTACGAACCATACCTCCGTAAAAAAGTGCCAATCCTGGTGTCATCAACATGACCATTACTGTCGTTACGAAAATAAAAACTGTATCTCCCATATTCATTCTCTCTCCTCCTATGATGTTAGAAAAAATAACATCTACTTGTTATGTTTCATATCATATTCGAAATAAAAAGAAAAATCAACTAAAAATTCAGAAAACTTTTAAGTTGATGTTAGAAAACCTAACATGATGTATTTTAGAGGGGGAAAATCAACGTATGCGATTTGTTTCAAAAGTTGGTATAATATTCTTACAATTGAAAGTTTGGGGGATGCGTGTGAGAAAAATATGGACTAAGGAACTATTCATTTGTTTTTGTTTAGCTGTCATTTTGTTTGTACCAGTACATACTTTTGCGGAAGAAAAAAGGGAATGGCGAGATGAAGTTATATATTCCATTATGATTGATCGCTTCAATAACGGAGAACCAAAAAATGATAAACAGTTAGACGTTGGTAATTTAGAAGGATATCAAGGCGGAGATATAAGAGGAATTATAAAAAGATTGGACTACATAAAAGAAATGGGATTTACCGCTATTATGCTTTCTCCGCTTTTTGAAAGTGAAAAGTATGATGGATTAGGCGTTCGAAACTTTCAAAAAGTAAATGAACATTTCGGAACAAAAAATGATGTGAAAGAACTTGTAAAAGAGGCTCATCAAAAAGGAATGAAAGTTGTCTTTCAATTTCCATATGAAGAAAATGAACAGCAATTAATAGACTCAATGAAATGGTGGATACAAGAAGTCGATTTAGACGGAAGTTATGTGATACATAGTGAAAAAAAGCCACGTGCTTTTTGGGATGACGTGCAAAAAGATATGAAAGTGATAAAGAAAGATTTTCGTATTATGACAAAGGAAGATAGTGAATATAACGAAAAAATAGTAGAGTCATTTTCAAAAGCAGATATGTCTGTGAAACCTTTATACGATGTGAGTAAAAAAGAAGAGGAATTCGCTACGTTTTTAGATAATCAAGAAACAAAGCGATTTGCGCGTATTGCAAAAGAAAATATGTATTACCCGCCGTCTCGTTTAAAACTAGCACTCACTTACTTATATACATCCCCGGGGATACCGAATTTTTATTACGGAACTGAAATCGCATTAGATGGAGGGGATGCTCCAGATAATAGAAGATTAATGGATTTTAAATCGGATGAAAAGTTTATGCAGCACATAACGAAGCTAGGTGAACTTAGACAAATGAGGCCATCTTTACGACGTGGTACGTTTGAACTTCTATATGATAAAGATGGAATGAGTATATTAAAACGAAAGTATAAAGATGAAGTAACAGTAGTAGCGATTAATAATACGAAAGAGACGCGGAAAGTTTCCTTACCTGTAAGTGCAATTGGTGAAAAGCAACAGTTAAGAGGATTGTTAGAAGACGAAATTATAAGAGAAGAAAACGGGGAATTTTATCTCGTTTTAAAGCGCGAAGAATCGAATGTGTATAAAGTTAGCGAAGAAACAGGTGTGAATTGGTTATTTATCTCCTTAATAGTTGGTGTGAACGTATTATTTATTGCTTTTTTAATTGCGGTTAAAAAGAAACGAAAATGAGTAACTCTTTTCTTTAGTAGTCTGCCTAAAGTTCAAGATGAGGTGAGATGTTTGAGAGGAAATCAGTTGATAAAGCAACCTCGTTCTACTCTTAGAAATGTGTACAGCCTAGAATATTACATCTCTTAATAAGTATAAAACCTCCTCTGAATAGAGGAGGTTTCTTTTTAGCGATAGTTAATGAACTGTACGTCGATTGGTAAGTCAACGCTGCGAACGGCTGCGATTACTGCTTGTAAGTCATCACGGCTTTTCGCTGTTACGCGTACTTGGTCATCTTGCACTTGTGTTTTTACCTTTAATTTCATTTCTTTAATGATGTTGTTAATTTTTTTCGCGTTATCTTTATCGATACCTTGTTGCAGAGTTGCACGTTGGCGAACAGTGTTACCAGATGCAGCTTCAACTTTTCCGTAGTCCAAGTTTTTAATTGGAACGTTACGTTTTACAAGTTTAGCAATTAGAACGTCTTTTACTTGGTCTAATTTGAACTCGTCATCAGAAGTTAAAACAAGTACTTCTTTTTCTAATTTAATATCACTTTTACTACCTTTAAAGTCATATCGGT
Organism: Bacillus hominis; assembly: GCF_018332515.1. Classification (GTDB taxonomy): domain Bacteria; phylum Bacillota; class Bacilli; order Bacillales; family Bacillaceae_G; genus Bacillus_A; species Bacillus_A hominis. Next base: position 4,699 of record NZ_BOQD01000013.1, read on the forward strand.
TTTGGATTTCCTTTAATGCGATGTTAATTGCGTTTGTTACTTCAGGTAATTCTACTTTCGAAACGATGTCAAAAGAACTCTCTTTTGCCATAGTTAGCACCTCCAAATAAATTTCTATCTTTTAATGCGCCTAAATAGGCTATGTAATATACATATTAAAGTATAGCGGAAAATACAACGATTAGATAGAGTGTAGCAATTTAAGTGTTTTGACAGATCATCCGTAGGGTAATATAGTCCTATAGATAAAGTCTTTATTTAATTATAGTGAATTTTGGGCAGTTGGACAAATAAAGGAAAAATCGTGTTATAATTAACTTTTGTTTGGAATGATAAAAAAGATAACTTTATATATATAGAAGGGAATTAAAAATATGTATTTACAATTAGGATCGATTGAACAGGTAACTGTTTTACGCGAAACGGAAATCGGATATATGGTTGGAAACGAAGAGGAAGAAATCTTCCTGCATAAAAACGAATTAGCTGGAGAAATTGCAGAAGGCGATACGATTGATGTATTCTTATACCTTGATCACCAAAATCGTATTTCAGCAACAATGAAGGAACCAATTATTACAACACATGATTGGAATTGGGTAAAGGTTGTAGAAGTTATTCCTAGTTTAGGTGTGTTTGTTGATATTGGTGTATCAAAAGATATACTAATTCCACTTGATGAGTTTCCAATTTATATGCCAGTATGGCCAGAGGAAGGCGACGAGTTATATTGTACGTTAAAATTAACGAATCGTGATCGTTTAATTGCTCTTCCGGCAAGAGATTCAGATATGCAAGAAATTATCGTAGATGCAACGCCATCTATGCGTAATAAAAACGTGAATGGACGTGTGTATCGCTCACTTCAAGTTGGTTCATTCATACTAACTGACGAGCATTTCCGTGCTTTCTTACACCATACAGAAAGAAAAGAGCAAGTCCGCATCGGTGAGCGCGTAACAGGCCGCATTATTGACGTGAAAGATGACGGTACAATCAACATTTCACTGCTTCCTCGTAAAGAAGAAGGAATGGAAGATGATGCTGCAGTAGTTTATGAATATATGGAAGAACGAGGCGGAGCAATGCCGTTTTGGGATAAGAGCCACCCAGAAGACATTAAAGAACGTTTCAATATGAGTAAGGCTGCATTTAAGCGTGCACTTGGTAAGTTGATGAAAGAAGAGAAGATTTACCAAGAAGAAGGTTGGACTTACTTTAAGAAATAAAGTGAATAAAAAAGAACTATCTTTTCTCTAAAATTATTAGGGAAGAGATAGTTCTTTTTGCGTTCAGTGAAAATTGAAAATATTGATGAAAGATTAAAAAGCACGACCTTATTTGAACAAATAAGGTCGTGCTTTATTTTAGTTCCCTTTCCCAAAAAGATGAGAAAATGTATCTTTTAAGTCACTATCGTTTATTTTAATATCCGCCTTTTTTAATTCGTCTTGTAATAATTTTTGACCGAAGGAAGGGTCGGCAATACGTTCTTCTTCTAAGTCTTTACGTATAGAGTCTTTTACTTCATCGTAAGGTTTTAAATCTTTTTTATCAGTTAGTTTAATAATGTGATAGCCGTTTGGTGATTTTACAGGATTGCTAATTTCGCCGGGCTTTAATTTGTAGGCAGCTTTTTCAAATTCAGGTGTCATTTTGCCTGCCCCGAAGTATCCGAGGTCTCCGCCATTATCTTTTGATGCTAAATCTTGAGATTCTTGTTTTGCTAATTCTTCAAATGAAGTGCCGGTATCTAATTTCTTCTTTATTTCTTTCGCTTCATTTTCGTCACTTACTAAAATATGACTAGCTTTAATTTCTGGTTTATAGTGGTCTTTCACATCTTTTTCTGTAACGCTTTGTTTAATCGCTTCATTCAATGCGAGTTTGAATCTAATTTGATTTTGGAAATCTTCTTCATCTTTTAAACGATTATTTTCTAGTGCTGCTTTGAATTGGTCTCCATATTGATTTTTTGCTTTTTCTACTTCTTTATCTACTGCATCATCAGATACTTTATATTTTTTAGTGATAACATCTTGTGCTACCATTTCGTATAGCATGTCTTTTCCATAGCGATCTTTTAATTGCTTTTCGAAATCGCTCTTCGTAATGGTTGAGTTGGTTGTTGTGGCGATTGTGTCCGAGTCATTTTTTTGTCCGCAAGCAGATAGCATTATTATACTTATTAGTGCAGTGATAATGAATATACTTTTTCCTTTCATGCTAACACCTCATCCGAATATGTTATCGTTATTGTAGAATATAGAAGTGAACATGAAGTGAATTTTTAATGTTTTTTTCCTGTAAGATGTAAAAAAAGTACATCAACATTAATGTTGATGTACGATGTAATCAAAGGTGATCGGTTTTCTTAGAATATGCACGTTTTCCTTGCTGAATATTTTTTTGCTCTTGTTCATTTTTTTGAGTGCGCTTTGCATTATTATCGCGTGCTTTTTTGTCGTTATCGCTCGTATGTGGCATATGTATCAACTCCATTTCTAAACGTTGTACGTTTATCATTTCCTTTTTCGTAAAGACTATGTATAGCGGGGCATTTATGAATAATAAAGTGAAACTTTAATCAGTGGGGGCTTCATCCCCCGCTGATTATTAGCCCGCACCAATCGGGGGAAAGGTGGATTAGAAATGGATTTGAAGCTGAATTATACTGAACTTATTAAGAAGCTAATCGTTGTAATTATTGCAGGTTTATTAAATGCAATTGGAATGAATTTATTTTTAACACCAGCGAAAGTATATGCCAGTGGTTTTGCTGGATTGTCTCAATTATTATCGCAAATATTAGGTGACTTTTTATCCATTCATATATCTACGGGTGTATTGTTTAGTTTATTTAATATTCCCGTCGTTATTTTAGCGTGGAAAAAGGTTGGAAAGGCTTTTACATTTTTTAGTTTTCTTTGTGTTATATTTATGACTCTGTTTTTAGAAATTATCCCAGTTAGAGCGGTTTCGAATGATATCATATTGAATGCGATTTTTGGTGGTATTATTTCAGCGATTGGGGTAGGGATTGCTTTAAAGTGGGGTGCTTCTACAGGTGGCCTGGATATTATCGCCATGATTTTATCAAAGATAAAAGATAAACCTGTCGGTACATACTTTTTCTTTTTTAATGCAATTATTATTATCGCTGCCGGTTATGTATATGGGTGGGAGAAAGCGTTATATACGTTAGTAACTTTATATGTATCGACGAGAATTATTGATGCCATCCATACTCGCCATGTGAAAATCACAGCGTTAATCGTTACGAAAAATGGTGCAGACGTACGAAAGGCAATTCACTCACGATTAGTGAGAGGGATTACAACTATACCTGCAACAGGTGCTTATACAAATGAAAATAAAGAAATGTTAATGATTGTTATTACTCGTTACGAGTTGTACGAATTAGAGAGAGTTATTAAACAAGTGGACCCAGGTGCATTTACAAATATATTGCAAACGGTCGGTGTGTTTGGATTGTTTAGAAAAGATTAAAGAGGACCAAAGTTGGTCCTCTTTTTTAATGCGAATTCGTAATGTTTTGCAATTGCTCCTGCATTTCACGTAGCTGAACTTTTTCAGCAGTTGAAGAGTTTGCATAAGCAGAGTGCAAAGAGTTTTTTGCTCTATAAACGAGTTCCTGTTGTTCAGCGCCACTTGAACAAGAAACGGCACTTGCAACAGCGTCTCTAGCTTGTTGGAATAGTAAGTTCCCCATTTAAACCCCTCCAAACGAAGAGTTACTTCTCGCTTTTTCTGCCTCAGCTAATGTACCTCTGTACGGGAATCTTGCATCATGCTTCATAACAGCATCGGCTCCTTGTTGGATAAAACGTTTTGATTTGTTCTTTTTACCCATTCGAAAAACCCCCTTTATTCAGCTGAAAACAATTGACGCGCTGACTTTTGCGTCTAATAATAGTATGAGCGTTTGGCGAAAACTATAAGCAGGGAATTTTTAGATTACAACCCAAGAACCTCTTCTAAATATAGAGCGATACCATCTTCTTCATTCGTTAATGTCGTATGATTTGCGAGTGATTTTAATTCAGGAATTGCATTACCCATTGCGATTCCATGACCAGCAAATTCGATCATTTCAAAGTCGTTATCCTCATCACCAAAAGCGATAATTCGCTCTTTAGGAATATTATAATGGCCTGAAATTTTTTGTAATCCGACAGCTTTATTTAATCCGCTTTTTACAATTTCAATAATTGGCCAAGGCGCACCCCATTTTCTATGGTCGATGACTTCAGCATGCATATCTGTTAAATGTTGGCGAATTGCAGCAGAATGCTCGTCATGTGCATCGATTAATAAGCAAGTTGGATGGTCGTTTAAAATATTTAATAAATCTCCTGTGAAAATCTTAGGAGAGCCGAATTCAAAAATATGTTTTTTATCTTCATCAATTTCACGGACATACACATCATCCATGACTTCGGCATATACATTTTTCACGCCAAAATCAAAGCAAGCTCGGACGATTTCTTGCGCTGTTGAAAGTTCAAGAGGAGAGTGATGTGTTCCCCAGCTTGAATCAAGTGGGTGATGCACGTAAGCGCCATTAAAGTTTACGATTGGTGTGTTAAGGCTAAGTTCTTTATAATAATCGTAACTAGCGCGGAATGGACGCCCTGTTGAAATAACAACAATATGTCCTTGTTCTTTTGCTTTTGCAATTGTGTTTTTAGTTCTTGGAGAAATTATTTTGTTGTCTGTTAATAAAGTTCCGTCTAAGTCTAATGCGATTAAATGTTGTTTATTCATAATTTCACCTCTTATAATAATTTTTTTGTTTCTATCTGTATTTCCGTTTTTAATATGCAGAAATAAGAGGTTAGACTGGGTGAAACTACTGTAAATGAAAGTTTCACTATATATCCATCTTACGTCGCGAAGCGCTACGGTGTCTACTATTTCTCGTTGGAAATTAGGAAAAGTCAACATCTTTTTGGAAAGTTCAAACAATGTTTCTTTCATTATGTACAATTTGTGAAAAGGGTTACATTGTTTGAATGATGCGACTTATAATGAACATGTAATCTTCTCGTATATGTTTGACTCTCCTTTGAAACTGGCCTAAACTTTGGTTGGTTTCTTTTTTTTCAACAAATATGCCAATAATTCCTGCTTAAGCTTGTGTAATTATATATATGTACATGAGTAAACGGTAGTACATGTTTCCTAAACATGACAGAAAAGCTTTCTTTTAAAATGGATATACTAATGAGGCAAGACGTCATGGAAGGAGAATGGAAATGGGACAAAATCGCAGGTTTCGTTCAGGGCAAAAGGCGCCAAATGATGGCATTTACGTAGAAATTGGTGAAACGGGAAGTATGGTGAAAGATCCACAAATGGTGAAATTAACTGCCGGGGAAAGGTTTCCGGAGAACGCAAATCATAACCGTCAGTGGACATATAAAAGAAAACCGTAACAGAAGCCGCAATCGTTATTGCGGCTTTTTTGATTAGGAAAATGAATGTTACTTTTTTCTTTTTCCAATAATAAGTTTGAACTACATAAGCAAAATTATTGTATAAAAAAGTAAGTTGGCGTATAATCAAATCAAAGGTCAAAGAAAGTCAAACATTTGGAGGACGGTAAAGATGGACTTAAATCAAATGACAACGAAAACACAGGAAGCGATTATGAGTGCTCAGTCTTTAGCGGTATCTCATCATCATCAAGAAGTAGATACTGTTCATCTATTGCTTACGTTATTAGAGCAGCAAGACGGATTAGCAGTACGTATTTTTCAAAAAATGAATGTCGATATAGAAGCGTTAAAGCAAGGTGTAGAAAGTTTAATTAAGAAAAAGCCTTCTGTAACTGGAAGCGGAGCAGAGGCTGGGAAATTATATGTAACCGGTGCTTTGCAACAACTGCTTGTGAGAGCAGGAAAAGAGGCAGAAAAATTACAAGATGATTATATTTCAATAGAACATGTATTGCTTGCTTTTTCTGAAGAAAAAGGCGATATAAATCAATTATTTACAAAATTTCATATTACGAAAAATAACTTATTACAGTCTTTAATGACAGTTCGGGGGAATCAAAGAGTGACTAGTCAAAATCCAGAAGCAACTTATGAAGCGTTAGAAAAATATGGCCGTGATTTAGTGGCTGAAGTAAGAGCGGGGAAAATTGATCCTGTAATTGGCCGAGATAGTGAAATTCGCCGCGTGATCCGCATTCTTTCACGTAAAACGAAAAACAACCCAGTTTTAATTGGTGAACCAGGTGTTGGGAAAACAGCAATCGTTGAAGGATTAGCACAGCGTATTGTGAAAAAAGATGTACCGGAAGGATTAAAAGATAGAACAATTTTCGCTTTAGATATGAGTGCACTTGTGGCCGGAGCAAAATTCCGCGGTGAGTTTGAAGAACGTCTGCAAGCTGTATTAAATGAAATTAAAAAGAGCGAAGGCCGCATTCTATTATTCATTGATGAACTTCATACAATTGTCGGCGCTGGTAAAACAGAAGGAGCGATGGATGCAGGCAATATGTTAAAACCAATGCTAGCGCGTGGTGAACTGCATTGCATTGGAGCAACGACACTAGATGAATACCGTAAATATATTGAGAAAGATCCAGCGTTAGAAAGACGTTTCCAACAAGTGTTAGCAGAAGAGCCAACTGTTGAGGATACAATTTCGATTTTACGTGGTTTAAAAGAGCGTTTTGAAATTTATCACGGTGTAAATATTCATGACCGCGCGATTGTAGCAGCATCTGTTTTATCAGATCGATATATTTCAGATCGTTTTTTGCCCGATAAAGCAATTGATCTTGTTGATGAAGCTTGTGCAACAATTCGAACAGAAATCGATTCTATGCCAACAGAATTAGATGAAGTAACGCGCCGCATTATGCAGCTGGAAATTGAAGAAGCTGCTCTTGGGAAAGAAAAGGACTTAGGTAGTCAAGAGCGTTTAAAAACATTGCAACGTGAATTATCGGATTTAAAAGAAGTTGCAAGTAGTATGAGAGCGAAATGGGAGAAAGAAAAAGAAGACATTCATAAAGTGCGTGACTTACGTGAACATTTAGAGCGCTTGCGCCGTGAGTTAGAAGAAGCAGAAGGGAATTACGATTTAAATAAAGCAGCTGAGCTTCGCCACGGGAAAATTCCAGCTATCGAAAAAGAGTTAAAAGAAGCGGAAGAGATGGGTGCACATAATAAACAAGAGAATCGTTTATTACGTGAGGAAGTAAGTGAAGAAGAAATTGCAGACATTGTTTCACGCTGGACTGGTATTCCTGTCGCAAAACTCGTTGAAGGTGAACGTGAGAAATTATTACGTCTTGAACAAATTTTATCAGAGCGTGTTATCGGTCAAGAGGAAGCGGTAAGCCTTGTATCAGACGCAGTTCTTCGTGCTCGTGCTGGCATTAAAGATCCGAATCGTCCAATTGGTTCATTCATTTTCTTAGGCCCTACAGGTGTTGGTAAAACTGAGCTTGCAAAAACGTTAGCACAAACGTTATTTGATAGTGAGGAGCAAATGATTCGTATCGATATGTCTGAGTATATGGAGAAACACGCAGTGTCACGCTTAATTGGTGCGCCTCCTGGATATGTTGGATATGAAGAAGGCGGACAATTAACAGAAGCAGTAAGACGTAAACCATATTCTGTTATTTTGTTAGATGAAATCGAAAAAGCACATCCAGAAGTATTCAACATTTTGTTACAAATGTTAGACGATGGACGCATTACAGATTCACAAGGACGTACAGTAGACTTTAAAAACACGGTTATTATTATGACTTCAAATATTGGATCTGCTCACTTATTAGAAGGGCTAGAAGAAGATGGTTCTATTAAAGAAGAGTCAAGAGAACTTGTAATGGGACAATTAAGAGGACATTTCCGACCAGAATTCTTAAACCGTGTCGATGAAATTATTTTATTCAAACCTCTTACAAGGAATGAAATTAAAGGTATTGTTGATAAGATTGTACAAGAATTACAAGGGCGTTTAGCAGATCGCCACATATCATTAGAATTGACGGAATCTGCAAAAGAATTTGTTGTAGAAGCTGGATTTGATCCAATGTACGGAGCTCGTCCGTTAAAACGATACGTACAGCGTCAAGTTGAAACGAAATTAGCGAGAGAATTAATTGCAGGAACGATTACTGACAATAGTCACGTAGTGGTCGATATTGAAAATAACGAATTAGTCGTTCATGTAAAGTAAAAAAAGAGTTCGGATAAAATCCGGACTCTTTTTAGTGTTGTTCTACTGGCTCGTTTGGAATCGCAGCTGCAATCGCTAATACTAATACCGCAAGAACAACTGAGAAAATAGACGCTTGGTTAAAATCGTATGTACCGCCAGTCATAGAGCCGATTACGTAGCTCATCATATGTACAAGCGCGAACGACCAAATTAATGCCCAAATGAAACGCATATTTTACACCTCTATTCGTTCAATCTGTCCTTATTGTAACACAATTGAAAAAAGAATATAGAAAAATATTTGTAGATTTTTCAACGCAAATTTGCATTCTGTTCATACATTATAAAAGAGTACTTTTATACGTTTAGAAAATAAGGCGGGGGAAAAATGAGTATTACGGAACGTTTTTTTTACTTAGAAAAAGAACCATGTGTAATTTATTTACCGGAAAAGCCAAATGGATTTTCTGTTATGCTCCTAGGAGATTATAACTATTTTATTGAGAATGGTACAAGTTTATGGACACAGCATGCAGGGAGAGCTTATTTTTTACAGGGCCTTATTGAAAAAGGCTATACGGTCTTTTCATCTAACTTATACGGAAGACATTGGGGGAACGATCGAGCTGTTCGTCTTGCAAAACGTTTGTATGATGTCGTTCTAAGAAAAGAGACATTAAATATGAAAATGCATATTATGGCAGATGGTATGGGAGCACTTGTAGCGCTTGAGATGATGAACAAGTACCCTGAATGTATACGTTCTGTCGTTATGTTAAATCCGTGTTTAGATTTACCAGAATATGTGGGGTTTGAGAAAGAGCATAAGTTTTTTTACAAAAGATTAGTGAAGGAATTAAGTTTGGCATATGATTCCAAAGAAGAAGAATTAGAATCAAAAATAAATAAGAAATCATTTGTACTTCTTCCATCTTGTGTACCTGTTAAAATTTTCGTATCGACACAAGAAAAAAGAGGAAGAAAACAATTGTTACGTAAATACGAGAAAATGAGGCAATTAAGTCAATGCGATACTTCTGTCTTATTCCATCTGCAAGATGTGAAATATAAAATGGTTAGGCAAACGACTGATTTCTTTAAAAAATATGAAGAAGAATTGTGAAGCTCCCATATACATAAATGAGGAGCTATTTGTTTCAAGGGGAAAGGGTTGGTGGTATGAAACGCGTGCTGATTATAGGTGCACTTACGTTTGTAGGTTATCACCTTGTGAATAAAATGATTGCAGAAGAAGTAGAAGTATATGGTCTTGATTTTGATGAATTTGATAGTATGACAAAAATTAATGAAGAGAAATTATTGTTGATTGGGCGAAATGCGTTATTTACGTACTATTCTATAAGGGATGAAGACGGATGGCGATCAGTAGAGGAAGAGAGTTTCGATACAGTTTATTTTTGCTTGTATGAGCCGAATCAGCAAAGTGGATTTCGGAATGAAAGGGTCATATTACAATATTTAAAACGAATCGTAAGGATGTGTGAAAAAAATAACATAAAGTTAAATCTAATTTCTTCTATTGAAATAGGAAGCACTGAAGAATCCGAAAACAAACGTATATTTTCGAAAGTGGAAGAAGGGTTGAAAAAAGGCGAATTACAATATAGTGCATATCGAGTTCCTACATTATATGGGCCGTGGCAACCGTCGTTTATGATGTATCATCAGCTTATCTTATCAGAACTTGATGAAAAAGAGTGCCGTTGTATAAATGGAGAAAAAGGAAGCGATTTACTTTACGTTGAAGATGTATGTGAATATTTATGGGAACATGGAATGAATGTAAAGCACCTCGGTGTATATAACTTACTTAGCGGAAAAGAAGCGTTATGGGAAAAAGGTATGAGTCTTTTACATGCAGATGGTAAGGTAAATAAAAAAAACGTGGAAGTAAGAGATGAAGCTGTAGATGTTATTTCTATTCAAAAAAATACACCAGTAGAATTCGGTTTAAATAAACAATTGGCACATATGAAAAAATATAAAGAGTTATACGAAGGGTAGCGCACGTGTTAAACTATTGTATGGATAATTGATTGAAAGATCTAATGGAGAGGAAGAGATTACATGAACGAAAAAAGTATGCAATTTTTACAAATCGCAATGAAGCATTTACCAGAAGCTAAGGCAATTTTAGATTCTAATGGAATTGCACTTGATATGGAGAAAGCGCAGCCAGTGTTAGAGCTATTGATGAAAGTAATGGGCGAAGCATATGAGCTTGGGAAAGCAGATAAAGAATAAACCAAACCAAAACCCTTCTTTTTTGATGGGAGAGAGGCTCGAACCGTGGATAGAAGCGGTAAGGGCCTTTTTTAGTCTCGAGCGGAGTAAAACCAGAGGGAAGATGAGATTAAAGGGGAAGGTTATGAGGAGAACGTCTTAGTTTTGAGGGAAAAGCAGATAAAGAATAAACCAAACCAAAACCCTTCTTTTTTGATGGGAGAGAGGCTCGAACCGTGAGAAGAAGCGGTAAGGGATTTCTTGTTTCGGGCGGAGTAGGTCAAAAGTATTGGGAAGTTTATCTTTTGAAAGGACAGGGATTTTTCTGTTTCTTTTAATGAAAAATAAAGTTGGTAATACGCTGTCTTTATTTGTTTAGCTGAAATATATTCTAGACAAAAGTACATTTATGTTTTAAAATTAGTACCAAGTCATAATAATTGATATAAAACGGAGGGCTGCGATGTGAACGTGGGCATTTTAGGGATCGGAAGATATGTGCCAGAAAAAGTAGTCACAAATCACGATTTAGAGAAAATCGTAGATACATCTGATGAATGGATTCGTACGAGAACGGGAATTGCAGAAAGACGCATTGCCGATGATACAATAGATACTTCATATATGGCGGTAGAGGCTTCTAAAAAAGCACTTGAAGATGCAGGGATTAGTGGAGAGGATATCGATCTTATTTTAGTGGCAACAGTAACGCCAGATCGCGCATTCCCAGCAGTAGCTTGTGTAATCCAAGAAGCAATTGGCGCAAAACATGCAGCTGCGATGGATTTAAGTGCAGCGTGTGCTGGCTTTATGTACGGAATGATTACAGCGCAGCAATTTATTCAAACGGGAACTTATAAAAATGTATTAGTAGTTGGTAGTGACAAACTATCTAAAATTGTAGACTGGAACGACCGAAATACAGCAGTACTATTTGGGGACGGAGCAGGTGCTATCGTAATGGGAGCTGTTTCGGAAGGGAAAGGTGTACTTTCATTCGAATTAGGAGCGGACGGAAGTGGCGGTAAGCATCTTTATCAAGACGAGTATGTTATGATGAATGGCAGAGAAGTCTTTAAATTTGCTGTTCGTCAACTTGGTGATTCTTGTCTTCGTGTGCTAGACAAAGCGGGACTTACGAAAGAGGATGTGGACTTTTTAGTACCGCATCAAGCGAATATTCGTATTATGGAATCTGCAAGAGAGAGATTAAATTTACCGAAAGAAAAAATGAGTATGACAATTGAAAAGTTCGGTAATACATCAGCTTCTTCAATTCCAATTGCAATGGTAGAGGAATTGCAAAATGGACGTATTCAAGATGGTGATTTAATTATACTAGTCGGTTTTGGCGGCGGATTAACATGGGGAGCAGTAGCTCTTCGTTGGGGTAAATAAGGACTGAGAGAAAAAAAGGAGTGTATTTTGTATGGAAAAAAAGAGGGTCGTAATTACAGGGCTAGGAGCTGTTACACCGATTGGAACAGATGTTGAAACAGCTTGGGAAAACATTAAAAATGGTGTATCCGGAATCGGACGACTTACAAGAATAGATTCAGAACAAATTCCTGCAAAAGTAGCAGCAGAAATTAACGACTTTGAAGTCGAAAAATATATAGATAAAAAAGAAGCGCGCCGTATGGACCGCTTTACGCAATATGCAGTAGCAGCAGCGAAAATGGCAGTTGCAGATGCGAAGCTTGAAATTACAGAAGAAAATGCACCACGCATTGGTGTATGGGTTGGTTCTGGTATTGGTGGTATGGAAACATACGAAGAACAATTTAAGATTTTTACTGAAAAAGGTCCGCGCCGCGTGAGCCCATTCTTCGTACCAATGATGATTCCAGATATGGCAGCAGGTCAAGTGTCAATCGCTACAGGAGCGAAAGGAATTAATACTTGCTCTGTAACAGCTTGTGCATCTGGAGCAAACTCAATTGGTGATGCGTTTAAAGTAATCCAGCGCGGTGATGCTGATGCGATGATAACGGGCGGAGCAGAAGCGCCGTTAACAAGTATGGCATTTGCTGGATTTAGTTCAGCGAAAGCATTAACATTTAATGAAGATCCAGCAACAGCTTGCCGTCCATTTGATAAAAATCGTAGTGGATTTGTAATGGGCGAAGGATCTGGTATTGTAATCCTTGAAGAATTAGAGCATGCGTTAGCGCGTGGTGCTCATATTTACGCGGAAATTGCCGGCTATGGTGCAACTGGTGATGCATTCCATATTACAATGCCTGCTCCTGGTGGTGAGGGCGGAGTTCGTGCGATGCGTCAAGCTTTAGCTGATGCAGGTCTAGAGCCAGAAGATATTGATTACATTAATGCGCACGGTACAAGTGCTATGCAAATGAAAAGTATGAAGGGACGTTTAAGGCCAGGTGATACGGTAGCAATTGGTTTAATGTTATTTGCATTATTTTTAGGAGCAGGAAATTTAATTTTCCCGCCAGTTTTAGGTCAACAGGCAGGAGAGAATGTTTGGATTGCTACAATTGGATTCCTTGTAACAGGAGTCGGATTACCCCTATTAGCTGTAACAGCTGTCGCGTTTGTAGAGGGGGACTTGAAAGCGCTATCTTCTAGAGTTCACCCTATATTTGCGTTTATATTTCCACTCATTAGTTATTTAGCAATTGGACCATTTTTTGCGATTCCGCGTACTGGAGCTGTTTCATTTGAAATGGGTATGAAACCATTTTTATCAGATGCAATGGTTTCAGAGTGGTACATGCTATTTCTTTACACTGTAGTCTTCTTTGGAATTACATGGTATTTATCATTAAATCCATCTAAATTAGTTGATTGGTTTGGAAAGTTTCTTACCCCATTATTAGTATTAATTGTTGCTGTTATTGTCGGAAAGGCAATAATTGATCCGATTGGAACACCGGCTGCACCATTAGCTGCTTATAAAGAAAATGCTTTCTTTGGTGGGTTTATTCAAGGGTATTTAACGATGGATGCAATTAGTGCTCTTGTATTTGGAATTGTCGTTGTGCAGGTTATTCGCTCTAAAGGGATAAAAGAGAGTAGCCAAATTGCAAAAATAACTGTTGTATCAGGGATTATTGCTGTACTTGGTTTAACGTTAATCTATTTATCACTTGCTTATCTAGGTTCAACAAGTACATCACTTGGTGTCTCAGAAAACGGTGGTCTTATTTTAACGAATGTTGTAAATGAGTTATATGGAACGAGTGGGAAAATTTTATTAGGGCTTGTTATTACACTTGCTTGTTTAACAACTTCGGTTGGATTAGCATCTGCCTGTGCAGGGTTCTTTACAAACTTATTCCCGAAATTTTCGCATAAAACGATTGTAACAATAGTATGTGTATTTAGTTTAATTGTATCTAACTTAGGATTGACACAATTAATCGCAGTAACTTTACCAGTGTTAATGATCATTTATCCAGTTGCAATTGTATTAATCGTACTTTCGTATTTCCATAAATGGATTGGAAAGCGTAATACAATTTATATTGGTGCAATATTAGGTGCATTATCAATTAGTTTATTTAATGGCTTAGAAAGTGCGAACATAAAGATTGACGCAATTTCAAATGTACTTCAAATGCTACCTTTATATAAAGAAGGAATAGGGTGGTTAATCCCATCATGTATTGGCGGGGTTCTCGGTTTCTTCTTTTATAAATCAAATGAATCAAGTGAATTGCAAAAGAAAGGTGCTTAGGCGCCTTTCTTTTTTTTGAAGGTAATTTTTATACTTTGTCTAAATAATAATTGGGAGGAGTGATAAAATGGCTAGTTTTGAAGATTTTTTAACTTTGGATTTACGTATTGGGACGGTAAGAAAGGCAGAGGAATTTAAAGAAGCAAGAATTCCTGCAATTAAGTTAGAAATTGATTTTGGAGAGTTAGGGGTTAAGCAATCAAGTGCTCAAATTACGAAAAGGTATAACCCAGAAGATTTAATCGGTCAACAAGTCGTTGCTATTGTGAATTTCCCACCAAAGCGTGTGGCAGGATTTAAATCGGAAGTTCTTGTACTAGGTGGTGTTCCTGAAGCTGACGATGTTGTTTTACTTCAGCCTAATATGGAACTACCGAATGGAACGAAAATTAGTTAGTGTGAAGGTAGGTGTTAATTTGGATATCGGACGAGAATATTTAAAATGTGCAATTTCGAATTTTAAAGCAACACAAAACCAAGGAGAACGAGTACTTTCTCAATTATCTTCTGAACAGATAATGTGGTCTTCTCATGAGGAGACAAATAGTATTGCGATTATTATTAAGCATTTACATGGTAATATGCGTTCAAGATGGACGGATTTTTTAACGTCTGATGGTGAAAAAACAGATCGTAATCGAGATGGTGAATTTGAAGGCGGCTACAATTCAAAGCAAGAAGCTCTTGCTGCGTGGCAAGAAGGGTGGGATTATGTTTTTAAAACGATGGATAATTTAGTACCAGAGCAGATTTTGCAGAAAGTATACATTCGTGGAGAAGAACACACTGTCATGCAAGCGATTGAAAGGCAAATCTCTCATTATGCTTTACATATTGGACAAATCATTTACATTGGTAAAATGTTAAAAGAAAATGATTGGGAATGTTTAAGCATTCCAAGAGATCAGTCTAACCGTTATTTAGAGAAAAAACGTTCAACGTAATAATATGAAAGAAACCGATATAAAATAGGAAGCAAAAACATAAGCCAAATAATAGAGGGTTCTGTGAACATAAGAATGCTGCCTACAATAAGCCCATATGTAATAAGAAAGAAACTCAAAAGTGTATTCATAGGGATAAAACACGAGGCTAACAGTTGTTGCTGTTTAAAACAACTGTTGTGAAATAAATAAAAACGGAAGTACCGTGTAGTGGTAATGATATCTTTCTTTCGTGCAATTCTTTTTTTGCATGTATGACAGATGAATGGTGGTTGCATTTCATTACGCTCCATTTTTTATATTTGTAATAATGTAAGCCAAAAGTAAGTATAAAGTGTATATCCCTATATATGCTCCTGATATAAGAAAAAATGGATTTAGTAAAATTCCATGAATGCTTGTCATGAAAACTAAATTTTGTATTAAAACATCATATATAGTAATAGAAATTATAGTCCCAAGTACATACAATGCTAGGTATGCAGAAATATGGAGCACAATACGAATTTTAGGATGTAAAGCAAGTAAATAAAAAGTAATTGATAGAGCGATTGGTAATGCTCCTATTATTAGCTTCAATTCATTTCACCTCATTAACAATATAGCCGGAATTTAAGCGGTCTATTCTCTAGAGCTTGTACATAACTTGAAATAGAGAGGGTGATAGTATGAATCGAGGCTTTTTTTATGTGAAATTAACAAGTGTACGCAAGTTAATTTTATTTGTTATTACTACGGTATTAGCGACTTTTTTTCTTATTAGTGTAATGGTAACTTCCATGAAAGAGACGAAGTCAACGTATTTATATAATTGGTTAAATGAGTTATCAATGAATGGTTACATGTACGTTATTGGGAAAGAGAATCATTATTTTACACAGGAGTACCGGAATTTGAATCAAGACTTTTCTATTTCTTCATTCCTTTTTTCGATGGCTACGAATATTCGTTTTGATGATGTACGTAGTTTTGTCGGGAAAGAACTTCCAGGGTTTGGGAAGTATGATACAGAAATCGTTATAGCAGGTGAAGGAACAAATTACTCCAACTTACCGATAGAGTCGAGCGTCCCTCTTGAAGAAGTAGTGAAGGAACGGACTGGAGAAGCTGGACAAGTTCCGAAGACTGATCCAAATAAAGAGAGGAAACAACCAGCTCAAACGACGGGAAAAAGACAAGTTGCATTGATTTATCATTCACACAGCTGGGAATCTTATTTGCCGTTACTCAATTTAACGAATGATCCAAATCCAAATAAAGCAACGAGTTCTGTAACGAATATTTCAATAGTTGGCGATCGATTGCGTGAACAGTTAGAAAGTGAAGGGATCGGTGCTACTAACGATAAAACTGATGTTGGTCAAAAATTAATAAGTAAAGGATTAAACAGTAATAGTTCTTATAAACTGTCACGAGAAATTGTACAAGAAGCGATGGCTGGTAATAAAGAACTCCAATACTTTTTCGATTTGCACCGTGATAGTGCACGGAAAAATGTCACGACAAAAACAATTGGAGATAAATCATATGCAAAGCTTGCTTTTGTAATTGGGAAAGGAAATAAAAATTATGAAAAGAACTTACAATTAGCAACAGCTCTTCATGAGGAAATTAATAAGAAATATCCAGGAGTGAGCCGTGGTGTAATTCAAAAAGGGTTCCAAACAGGAAATGGAGTCTATAATCAAGACTTATCAGGACAGGCGATTTTAATTGAAGTTGGTGGCGTAGATAATACAGAGGAAGAATTAAATAGATCGATTGATGTTCTTGCTAAAGCATTTGGAGGGTATTTTTGGCAAGCGGAAAAAGTGAATGGATAAAGTGAAACTTTAATCAGTGGGAGTCTTACTGCCCGCAAATAGTGAGAAAAACGTAAGCAGAAAGCTTACGTTTTTTGTTTGGACATAAGTTATGGTTAGAAAGAAATGTCACATAATAGACATAATTAACTATTATTATAGTAATATCGAAATTTGTCTATTTATAGTAAGGAATTTAGAAAGGGTTTTTTCAGAATAGTAGAGAAAATCTTTTTATAAGGAAAATTTTTAACTAATGGAATGGGTAGGGTGATCAAGGTGATTCGGGAGATTAGAGTAGAAGATGCAGCATCATTTTTACAATTGAGTAAGCAATTAGACGAAGAAACGAAATTTATGTTATACGAACCAGGAGAAAGAAAAACTACAGTAGATCAACAAGAAAAGATGGTCCACCGTTTTATAGAAAATGAATATGCGACAATATTTGTAGCAGTTGAAGAAGAGAGAATAATAGGGTTTATTTTAGTTAATGGAAATAATATTCAAAGAAAGAGACATGTGGCAGGCATTGTAATTGGTATTTTGCAAGAGTATAGTGGCCGAGGTATTGGAACGAGTTTGTTTAAAGAAGTAGAGAAGTGGGCAAGATTACATGATGTATGGCGTTTAGAATTAACGGTAATGGCCCACAATACAAGAGCTCAGGCACTATATAGCAAAATTGGATTTGAACAAGAAGGTGTCAAAAAATCTGCTCTTATCATCGATGGAAAAGGTGTCGATGAGTATGAAATGGCCAAATTATTAAAATAAGAGGTCGTTATATGAAAAAAAGATGGGCACTACTTGGTATCGTAGCAATGTTACTGATTGTTGGAGTAGCAGGTATCAATTATAAACTGTATAAGGATCAAGAGGCGCGAGAAGTGAACGTAAACAATATATTTCCGAAAGCTAAAGAAACGATTGCTAATATGGACGGGGATATTGCGGTGATTAGTAATCCAAATTCGATGCTTGTACTCGTGAATAAAAGTAGGCGTTTACCAGACGGATATAAGCCGCAAGATTTGGTTATTCCGAAAGTACGTTACTCTAGTGAAGGTGATCAAGAAAAGAAAAAGATGAGGAAAGAGGCATCGCTGGCACTGGAGGAAATGTTTCAGCAAGCCGATAAGGAGCGGATTTTCCTTTTTGCAGTCTCTGGATTTCGGTCATTTGATCGACAAAAAGCATTAAATACGATGTATAAAAGGCAAGATGGAGAAGCGAAAACAGCGATGTCTAGTGCGGTTCCTGGTACGAGTGAACATCAAACAGGACTAGCTATGGACATTACATCCCAATCTGCTAAATTTCAGTTAGAAACTGTTTTTGGGGAGACGAAAGAAGGAAAGTGGCTTTCTGAAAATGCCCATAAGTTCGGTTTTGTTATTCGATATACAAAAGAGAAAGAAGGGATTACAGGTTATCGGTATGAACCGTGGCACGTACGATATTTGGGGAATCCGCAAGCTACATATTTATATGAAAACCAACTGACGCTTGAAGAAGTAACGCAGTAGTGAATTGAGGGGAGAGGGCTAAGATGACGATGTTATATAAGAAAAAGGTACATGCATATATTACGAGAGAAAAAGAAGGGGTTATGCAACTACTCGTTTTTAAACATCGTGATATACGAGAGGCTGGTATCCAAGTGCCAGGTGGGACAGTAGATGAAGGAGAAACGTTAGAGGCAGCAATTTTACGTGAAGTGCAAGAAGAGTCAGGACTACGCCATTTTTGTATCGAGCGCTTCCTTTCTGATTACATTATTTATATGAAAGAAAAAAAGGAATATCAAAAACGTCATTTTTTCCACATTTCATTATTAACAAATGTGAAAGATACGTGGGAACATATAGTAAGTGCTGGTGAGGAAGACAAAGGTTTAGTATTTTGTTATGAGTGGGTTGATATTAATAAATGCCCTGAATTAGCAGGTAAACAAGGCGAGTTTTTACATTTGCTAGAAGAGGTATATGTAAAATAATAAAAAGGGTCTGAGGCGATATGGAATTCGTTTCAGACTCTTTTTATTTCTCTGGAAATTAAAGGTTTTTAAACTGGTAAGTTGAATCCCTTTAAAGGGATTGTAGTTGTTTATGCGAGGAGCGGAGAAAATGAAAAAGTAATAGATACACGTCATCAATAAAAGGGCTTATAAAAGGAGAATGAAAATGGAAATCCAGTTTAATACATTATTGCAAAAAGAATTAACAATTCATGATATTCAAAAGGAAATGGAAGCTGGGAAGTTAACTTCAAAAGAACTAGTCATGTATTATCTTCATAGAATCGCAAAGTATGATCAAGATGGACCGAAAATTAATTCAATTTTAGAAATTAATCCAGATGCTATCTTTATTGCAGAAGCATTAGATCATGAACGAAAGACAAAAGGTGTAAGGGGTCTATTACATGGTATACCGGTTTTACTTAAGGATAATATTGAAACGAATGACTCAATGCATACAAGTGCAGGTACAATTGCCTTAGAACAAAATATAAGTAGTGAAGATGCATTTCTCGTAAAAAGACTGCGAGAAGCAGGAGCGGTGATAATAGGAAAAGCAAATATGACAGAGTTAGCAAATGGAATGTCTTTTGAAATGTGGGCTGGATATAGCGCTAGAGGTGGTCAAACAATTAATCCTTACGGTACAGGAGAGGATGATATGTTCGTTGGTGGCTCAAGTACAGGGTCTGCTATAGCAGTTGCCGCTAACTTTACAGTATTATCCGTTGGAACAGAGACAGATGCTTCTATTTTGAGCCCAGCTGTTCAAAACTCGGTTGTAGGTATTAAGCCGACTGTTGGATTAATTAGTCGTAGTGGAATTATTCCTTTCACTTATTCACAAGATACAGCTGGGCCATTTGCTAGAACAGTAACAGATGCTGCTATTTTACTAGGGAGTCTAACTGGGGTGGATGAGAAGGATGTAGCTACTCATAAAAGTGAAGGAATGGCATATCAAGATTATACACCTTACCTCGATGCTAACGGTTTAAAGGGGGCAAAGATTGGTGTATTTAGCAATGCGTCAAAAGATTATTATGAATCTGGAGAATACGATGAAAAATTGTTTAAGGAAACGATTCAAGTTTTACGTAGTAAGGGAGCGACAATAGTAGAAAATATTGATATTCCATCTTTTCATAGAGAATGGAGCTGGGGAGTTCCGCTTTATGAATTGAAGCATAGCTTAGATAACTATCTTTCTAAATTACCTTCTACCACTCCAGTACATTCTATGTTGGAATTAATAGAGTTTAATGAAAATATAGCAGAAAGAGCTTTGAAATATGGACAAACTAAGTTAGAGAGAAGAACAGATTTTCCTAACACGTTAAGAAATCCTGAATATTTAAACGC
The DNA here is from genome assembly GCF_018332515.1 of Bacillus hominis. GTDB lineage: Bacteria > Bacillota > Bacilli > Bacillales > Bacillaceae_G > Bacillus_A > Bacillus_A hominis. The sequence continues at coordinate 24,991 of NZ_BOQD01000013.1, forward strand.
AAGATTAGAAGATATACATTTTTCTCAAGGACAAGGTATTGATTTTGCTTTGGAAAAATATAAACTTGATGCGATTCTGTTCCCATCCTATATAGGATCCACTATATGTGCAAAAGCAGGTTATCCATCTATAGCAATGCCTGCGGGATATATGGATAATGGGAGGCCTTTTGGAATTACTCTTGCAAGTGCTGCTTTTAGTGAAGGGACATTAATTAAACTAGCATATGCTTTTGAACAAGCGACAAAACATAGGGAAATTCCCAAATTGTCATGAATAGAATAAACAAAGAGGACAGGAATTCCTGTCCTCTTTGTTTTATTGATTAAAGTGAAATATCTTTCTGCTCCGTCTTATGATATTTTAATAAGCTAAAGGATAAACAAGCAGAACATAAAATAAGAAAAGAAGCGAGGATATAAATAGTACGAACACCGAAAATATCAGTAATAATTCCAACGCTAAGCATAGAAAGGCCAGAAACTGTCGAGAGAAGTGCACCATGGGCTGTATACATCTTTGATAATAATGAAGGAGAGACACTTGATTGAAGAACTGTTGTTTGAGAAATATCTCTAATTTGATAACATGGTCCCATTAGAATGCAAAGAAATAGAGCGATAAATGCATTGCTTGTAACACCATATAGAAACGTAAGGATGCTAAACATAAGAGAGCCTAACGCCATGGAGCGTATTAAATTATTTTGAATGTATGAACTCATTCTCCACGCTATTAGACCACCAATTAATGTACCGACATAGTAACTTGTATTAATATATCCCCACCATTCTTCACCTTTATGTAGAATAGTCGTTACATATGCCATCGTAATAGCACCAATCCATATTGTTCCTGCGAAAGTTTCAATTAAGTCCATTAGTGTAACTGCGCGCAAAGAAGGGTGATGAAATAATAGCTTCCAGCCTTCTAATAAAGCGGTGCTTTTTGAAGAGGAAGGCTCTGTTACTCGTTCAGTATGTATGGGACGTAATGAAAAGTGTAATGCCATACATCCAAAAATCATCAAAATGTTATTAATTATGAGTGTAGAAGTAGCGCCAATGAGAAGAACTATAATACTTGTAAATGAATAAGCTGTCGCTTGTGCAATTTGTGTTGAAAAGGAAAAGATACTATTTACTTTTACCAATTTTTCTTTTGGCGTTAGGCGTGGAAGGATGCTATATAGTAATGGAGCACTCCACCCACTACATAATGAAATGAAAAAAATGAAAGTTAATAGAGCTAAAATGTTTGTGGATAAGACCGGGAATAAAATCATTAATAATAGCAAAAGAGCTGTTTTCAGCCATTGCAGAGTATATAGCAACGTATAAGATGGAAGCCAATTCATTATAAGTGGTGCAGATATGTTAGCGATAAGATTTGTAATAACTTGTAATAATGGAAAGAGAGCGGTAATTGTAGCTGATTTAGTTGTGATATAGATGTGAGTTGTAATAATCATTACGTATACAATGTCAGCAAGGGTAATACATATTTTGGAGCCTAAATAGTAAACTAGGGAACAATTCCGCAATAAAAATACCACCTTTCAAATCAATAATGCTTTTTAATTATAATTATTATAATCTGTGAGTTATATTTTTGAAAGAATTAAATTTTTTGTCATTTTTTGAAAGGGATTTTCATGTATAATGAAGAATAT
>NZ_BOQD01000014.1 GCF_018332515.1 Bacillus hominis
ATGTATCGAATAATAAATGATAATCATTATAAATATCTAATAACCCATCAATAATTTCTTGGCGATTCGTCTTTACACTTACTTTTTTCGAATTGTTAATCGACTTCAATTTTCCTAAATCCAATTTATTCATACCAGCTTTATCTTGTTTCATTTTCTTCAAAATTGCATTTGCCGTTTGTGCATTGGCAAGTAATGTTAAATCCGATTCATCAGCTTCTAACCATTCACCATCAGTAATTCGTGACAATTCATATATTGTATCTTCCCATGCGTCATTTTTATATCTCCATACTTCTGTACGAAAACCAACAATACGAAAAACATCTTTATCATATCCAGTTACTTGCACGAGATCACCAAACGTAAAGTTATAATTTAATTCAATCCACTCTGTGTCGCCCTTTTTCATTTCCTGCTCTGTTACATGCTGCAAAGTTTGTTCTACATAAAATCCATCATGATTATTTACTTCGTATACGTAAACTCCATCTAAAATCTTCATATTTGTGATTTTCCCAACGGTTCCATATAGCGTAATCACGACTATGTCCCCTACGTTATATTTAGGTTGTTTTTTCCTTGCCATCTATATCTCTCCTTTTTTAAACGTCGTGATTTTGATAACAGTATATGCAACCTACATAAAAACGCTTATCACAGAAGCTTATATTCATAAATTTTTTCAATAAAAAAGTAGAATTTGTATATAACTCAAAAAAGCTAGTATTTAAACTAGCTTTTTTGAGTTATGTTCTAACAGCAAGACGTATTGTAAATAAAAAACATAATGAATACTTCACTTCTTTCAAAGTAATGTATTCATTATGTTTTCATTTTCCTAAAACTTCATATCGTTATCTCTCTTGTATATATAAATCCCATGCTTCATCAAATATAGACATACTTTCTAGCATTCCACTTAACTCTAAATATGAACTAATTACATCATAGTCTTCAGATTGCTTCGGAAAACTTAAATCATCATACATCGCCTCTGCTAAATCTGATATTTCATTTTTAAATAAAGCTGCACGGTGCTTCATCATATAATGGTAAAATGTCTTTTTCAAAAATATTCCCTACCTTTCTAACTTGGGTACATTATACAAGGCGAAAAAGAAAAAAACCAGCATAAAAGCTGGTTAAAAGTCGAAATAATTCCTTTTTAATAAACGTGGTCTTCCCATCAACTCTTCGTATGTTAGTTGTTTTGGCAAATCTTTCGTATAAATTAAAAACAACTGATCTTCAATTTCTTTTACAGTATGGTCTGATTGATAGTCCATTCCACATGAGGAACAAGTAATACATGGTGTCTCTTGGATTTCAATGGCTTTCGTACCATCAGGTAATTCCCAATATACAGTATTCAAGCTTTCTTGCGCTTCTGTACTGTCACACCACATACAATTCATACTGCGTCACCCTCATTTTTTTTGTCATCTTCTAACTTTGCCATTTGTGCTTGATATTTTTTATCTTTTAATTGATCACGCTTATCACGTTTATCTTTTAAAGAAGCATGCGTTTCATTGACTTCATAATCTTTGCGGCGATTCATACGTTGTAAATCATCTGGAACAAGATTAAATTTCTTATCACTCATCAATCCTGCAACACCGATATCAGAACGTTTCTCTTCATAAGTCGGATAAATTTCTTTAAAGTAACCTTCTGCTCTTCCTGGGATATAGTTTTCTGGTTCTGGATACGTTGTAATAACCCCTTCAAAGTTACGAAGAACAACTTTATCCGCACTTTGTGAAATTAAATAGTTTGGCTGAAGCGCAATTTTCCCGCCTCCGCCCGGTGCATCGACAACGAAAGTTGGTACTGCATAACCAGACGTATGTCCACGTAAGCCCTCAATAATTTCTAATCCTTTAGAAACTGGTGCACGGAAATGACCGATACCTTCTGATAAGTCACATTGGTAAATATAATATGGACGAACACGAATTTTCACTAAATCATGCATAAGTTTTTTCATAATTGGAACGCTGTCATTAATTCCAGCTAAAATTACAGCTTGGTTTCCAATTGGCACACCTGCATTTGCAAGCATTTCACATGCTAATTTTGATTCTTCTGTAATCTCAATAGAAGTGTTAAAGTGTGTATTTAACCATACTGGATGGTATTTTTTAATAATATTACAAAGATTTTCTGTAATACGCTGCGGGAATACAACTGGTGCTCTCGTACCGATACGAATAATCTCGACATGCGGGATTGCTCGTAAATTCTTTAATACATATTCTAAAATTTTATCATTAATTAGAAGTCCATCACCGCCAGAAATTAAAACGTCACGTACTTGTGGTGTTTCACTAATATAAGCAATCGCATCATCTAATTGCTTTTTCGGTACGCCCATTCCAATTTGTCCACTAAAACGACGACGTGTACAGTAACGACAATACATAGAACATTGATTCGTTACTAAAAATAGTACGCGGTCTGGATAACGATGCGTTAATCCTGGAACTGGTGAATCTTCATCTTCATGAAGAGGATCTTCTAAATCATATTTTGTTTTATATAACTCTTCCGAAATCGGTACTGATTGCATCCGAATCGGACAGCGTGGGTCATCAGGATTCATTAGCCAAGCATAGTACGGTGTAATGTTTAACGGGATCGTTTTCGTTGAAATTTTAACGCCTTCTTCTTCTTCAGGTGTTAAGTTAATTATTTTCTTTAAATCATCTAAAGTTTTGATCGTATTCGTTAATTGCCAAACCCAATCATTCCATTGTTCTTCTGTAACATCTTTCCATAATTCAATATCCTTCCAGTGACGACTTGGTTTGTATACATCGTGTAACATTGCTATTCCCCCTTTTTATACGCTCATCCTTTATATAAGCAATAATTATGCCAACTTCATATTCTTAATAAGTAAATGCGAGAAATACCCTATTATATAAGAGAATAAATATTTTCAAGTGCTGTACTAAAACGCTATTTACTATCATATTTATTACTTTTTATATATGTAAACACTCTTTTATTGGTGCAAACACACAAAAACCGCCGATTATTCGGCGGTTTTGTCGTACTTGCTCAGTTTATATTGAAGCGTTTGACGCGGAATACCTAACATTTTTGCTGCTTGCAAAATATTTCCTTCCGTTTCAATTAACGCTTGATCTATTAATTCCTTTTCCGTTTGATGCAGAGCTTCCCTAAGCGGTAATATACTTTTCTTCTTTGGAAGTTTCTCTTTCCGAAATGTTCGTGGTAAGCAATTTGCTGTTAACGAATTCCCTTCCGTAATAATGACAGCATGTTCAATCGTATGTTTTAACTCACGAACATTTCCAGGCCATTGATAAGCTTGTAATCTTTCTTTCGCTTCCTTATCAATTTGAAGTACACCTTTTTTATAACTTTTATTATATTCTTTCAAAAAGTAAGACGCTAATAACAGTACATCCTCAGTTCTTTCGCGAAGTGGCGGGATATATAATGAAAACACATTTAATCGATAGTATAAATCAGTGCGAATTTTATTTTCTCTTAAACATACTTCTGGAGGCTGATTCATTGCAGTAATAACGCGAACATCTACTTTTCTCGTCTTATTATCACCAATGCGACGAATAACTCCATCTTCTAATACACGTAGCATCTTCGCTTGTAAATCGAGTGGCATTGAATTAAGTTCATCTAAAAACAATGTTCCTCCATCTACAAGTTCAAATAATCCTGCTCGTTCAATTGCCCCTGTATAGCTCCCTTTTGTAGTTCCAAACAATAAACTTTCTAATAACGACTCTGGCAATGCTGCGCAGTTTTGTGCAATAAATGGCTTGTTTTTCCGTTTAGAAGCTTCATGAATTGCTTGCACAAATAGCTCTTTCCCTGTTCCTGTTTCACCATATATTAAAACATTCGCATCGGTTGGGGCTACTTTTTGAGCTAACTCTTTCGTCTGTTTAAAGCGGGAATCATTTGTCACAATTGTCTCGAATGCAACATGCTTTTTCATCATTTTTTTGCTAGTCGACCGTTTTATTTTCGATTGCAAATCTACGATTGTGTCAGTAAGCGTTTGAATTGTAGAATAATCTTTCGCAATTTCAACAGCACCGGCAATATTTCCATCTATAAAAATAGGTAGCGTCGTATTTACCGTACAAACGTCTTCCCCATTTAAATTTTGATAATGCTGAACTTGATGTACAATCGGTTTTTTCGTATGTAACACTTTCATTAGCGTACTCGTTTCCCTAGATAATGAAGGGAATGCTTCCAATAAATGCTTTCCTAGTACATTCTCAATTTTCGATCCATCATGTTTTGCAGCAACTGTATTATAAAAGATTGTAATACCATTTTCATCCACTGCATGTATTGCCTCATCAATACTGCCCAAAATCGCTTCAATGACTTCTTGTGTCGAAACTGCTAGCAATGTCATCCCTCCTTTTGCCGAAAATCCAGCAAATTCAACGCCGAATTTCCGGCACCCCTCTGTGCGATTATAAGCATGAAGATTTCATTTTCTTATTTTGACGAAATTTCCATATATTTCTATTGCTTATTTATGGTTAGATAAAGTGAAACTTTAATCAGTTGGGGGGCTTTGTTCATCTCAAATTGATTATTACCCTTCACCAATTGGGCTTTTACGATCAGCCCGGCTCCCACCTAACTTCTTTGCTTTACAGCCAAATTTTGAGGCGGGAGTCTTACTGCTTTCGAATAGTTGGATAAATCTTTCACCCATATATTCATATCTTCCAACTTATCAAAAATGTAGCAATTATTCGCGAGCCTTCCCGTATATGTATAGCCTAATTGATGAAAGGCTGCATTCATACCGAAAGATAGCGAGCGAGCAATTGTATAAGAACAAAAAATAGATTTTTCTTGGAGCTCTTCTTCCAACTTAATTAACAGACTTTTCATGAAACCATGTTTTCGATATTCAGGTAATGTAGCACAATTCGTTAATTCTGCATTACCTTCTTTCACGTTCATTTCAGCAGATGCTGTACTAATAATTTTCCCTTCGAATTCATAAACATAGTAAATTGTATCGTCTTCCTTCATCGTTTCCTTTACATAACTCGCTTCATTTAAAGGTGTCGGATACACTTCAAATACTTTTCCAAAGACAATTGCTAATTCTTCCGCATCCTCTTCCGTCGCTTTTCTTAACACAAATTCTTCTGGGACTACTTTTTCTTTCACTTCTTTTGCTTTTACACCACTTAAAATGGTATCTTCCTCAGTCCAATGAATACTATTTCGTCTTTCATCATTATGGTATTTCACGAAGAAATGCGCATCGTGTCCTTGAAAATAATGAGGTATTGTTGCTTCCAGTAAGAAACCGAAAGAGAGCCATGTTGAAACATGCTCTCCCTTTCCTTTAATAATACATTTAGTGAAGGAATGTTTCTCTGCTAATTCATCAATTGTTTGTATAATACGTTCAACATTTCCTGTATAGTGATCAACTCTAACACGTTTATTAAAATAATCTAATACCCCTTCTACTGTGTAATGCTTTGTCTGTTCACTAAAAGATTCATAGTATTTCATTTCTTCACCTCACACCAATCTAGTAATGTACATGCAATTATTTTTGCGGCAGCAATCATTTTATCAATTTCTATATATTCGTTTGGATAATGTGCTACTTTCGTCTCTCCTGGACCAAATACTATCGTGGGTACGTTAGCGATTTGTGTGAACAAACCTCCATCTGTTCCCCATGGCGAAGCTTCTATAATCGGTTCGTTCCCTTCGATTTCAACAAAGTTATGCCCAAGCGTTGTAATAAGTGGATGATTTTCTTCTAGTTCACCAGGAACCCATCTCGCTCCAAACCATTCTACTTCTACAGGATTTGTTACAAACCAACTATCCACTTCTTTTAATTCACCAATCCAGCCTTCAAACTCTTCTTTTGCTGCCTCTATAGTCTCATTCGGTGCAATACCACATCTTCCTTCTAAAATTAATGAATCGGGAACAGAACTTGGCCAGCTTCCCCCTTCAATTTTCCCAACGTTAATTGGAATTGGAATTGGAATACCCTTAAATAACGGATCTGTAATTCGACCATTTCTCTTCTCTTCTAATTTTCTCAAATGATCTACAACAAACATACTTTTTTCAATTGCACTTACTCCTTCATAACGTGTACCACCGTGTGCTGCTTTTCCTTTTATATGTAGACGAAACCACATTGACCCTTGTTGTTTCGGAAAAAACTTCATATTCGTCGGCTCAGGAATAATAACGCCATCTGCCTTATATCCTCGTAAAATAGCAGCTAATGTTCCTGCCCCGCCACTTTCCTCTTCTATTACACTTTGAAAATGTATATCACCTTTTAGTTCAATACCAGATTCAATAATCGCTTCCATTGCAAGCATAAGTGAGACATTGCCGCCTTTCATATCTGTTGTTCCACGTCCATATATGCGGTTTCCTATTTTCTCTCCACTATACGGATGATGGTCCCACTGATTTACATCCCCTTCTGGCACGACATCAATATGCCCGTTTAAAATCATAGATTTCCCTTCGCCACTTCCTTTTAAAGTCGCTACAATGTTCGGGCTATCTGTAAAGCTTGTACGAGGTGACACGAAATAAGGGTGATCTTTCATTTCATTAAAAGCAGGCTCCCAAATATCAAGGTCTAGACCTAACTCACGCAACTTTTCAATAACAATTGCCTGTGCAGCACTTTCATCACCAGATACGCTCTTTTCTTGAATTAATCGTGTTAAAAATTTTACACTCTCTTCTTCATGACTCTCAATATAATCACAAACTTGTTTTTTTAATTGCTCCATATATTACAACTCCCCTCATTCAATTACTAGTAAATTTGAGCTTATATGAAAATCAGCTGTCGTATTTCGTTTTACATCTTCTACAGTGTACGGACTCATTAATTCTTGTAAGACAAGTCCTCTTGGAGTCACTTCCATGACAGCCATGTCTGTAATAATTAAATCTACACATTTTTTCGAAGTTAATGGTAATGTACATTCCGAAACAATCTTTGCATTTCCGTATTTATCAACATGATTCATCACAACAACGACCCGCTTCGCTTTTTGCGCTAAATCCATCGCTCCTCCAATACCTGGAACGCGTTTTCCTGGTACAATCCAGTTCGCTAAATCACCATTTTCACTTACTTGTAACGAACCAAGTATCGTAACATCAAGTAATCCTTTTCGAATCATACCAAACGCAGTGCAGCTATCGAAATAACTTGCTCCTGTAATAAGAGATGTTGGTAACCCAGCTGCGTTACATAAATTCTCATCTTCATTCCCTTTACTTGGCGTTGGTCCCATCCCAACAATACCGTTTTCCGCGTGAAACATAACACTCATATCTTCTGGCAAATGATTCGGTACAAGCGATGGAATCCCAATACCTAAATTTACAAGCATACCATTTTGAATTTCTTTCGCTGCACGTCTTGCAATCTTATCTCTCACTTCTACGCCCATACCCATTTCCAATTCACTCCTTCCGATGGCACGATATAATTTACAAATACACCTGGGACAACAATTTCTTCTGGATCTAAACTTCCAAGTGGAACAATTTCTTCTGCTTCTACAATCGTTATGTCCCCAGCCATAGCTACGTGCGGATTCATATTACGAGCGCTTTTATCAAATACAAGATTGCCAAACGGATCCGCTTTTTTCGCATATACAATTGCGACTTCAGCCGTTAAAGCTGTTTCAACTAAATATGTCTTCCCATTCATTTCAATTGTGCGTTTTCCTTCTTCTACAATTGTATCAACACCAACGTCAACTAAAATACCACCAAGCCCTACACCACCAGCGCGAATACGCTCTGCTAGTGTTCCTTGCGGAGAAAACTCAATTTGCAATCTTCCTTCATTTAATTGTCTTCCCGCATTTGGATTTGACCCAATATGAGAAGTAACTAAAGATTTAACCCTTTCATTCGTAACAAGACGACCGATTCCTACATCAGGAAATCCAGTATCATTTCCTATTAAATTTAAATTTGTAATGCCTTTATCTAAAACAGCTTGAATTAAAGATGGAGGGGATCCTATCCCTCCAAACCCCCCAAACATTAATGTCATATCATCATGGAACAAAGAAATTACTTCCTCTATTTCTTTTAATTTACCGAATGTATTTGTAATGGTTGTCATACGATACTATGCCCCCCTTTTTGCATCATCTCTTCCACGCTCTTTACAAAAATTGAAAGTAATTCATCTAACTCGGAATATGTAGTTGTCATTGGTGGTGCAACAAGCAGTGCACTATCCTCTTTGCCTGCTTGCCCTGAAACAGCTTGGTATAAGAGCAGTCCATTTTTAGCTGCAACTGAAATAAGTTCTGACGCTTTTGTAAACGGTTGCAACTCTATTCCAATTAGCAATCCTTTTCCACGCACATCGGCAATGATTGTGGATTGCTGCTGAACTTTCTGTAAACCTTTTATTAAATACTCTCCCTTTTCTGCTGTTTTTTCAGGTAGATTATGTTTTTCCATATATTCAATAACAGCTAAAGCCGTTGCTGCAGACAATGGATTTGCACTTAGCGTATGCCCACTCATAACAGAACGTGACCCACGTAAAATTGGCTCCATAACTCGGTCACTAACAATCGTCGCTGCCATCGGTGTATATCCCGCACCTAATCCCTTACCAAGCGTCATAATATCTGGTTCTACACCCCAATGCTCCATCGCAAACCATGCACCAGTACGACCAAGGCCAGTCATTACTTCATCGGCAATAAATAAAATATCGTAATGACTACAAATATCTTTAATAACTTTATAATATTCTTTCGGCGGAACGACTGCGCCTCCAGCTGCTCCGATAATCGGTTCAGCGATAAAAGCTGCGATATGTTCTGCTCCAATTCTTTCAATTGATCTTTCTAGTTCAGTCGCACAAGCAAGCTGACAAGTTGGATATACTTTTTGCACCGGGCATCTAAAACAATATGGAGCTGGAATAGTTGGATAATCTTCTAAAATTGACACGAAACGTTGTCTGCGCAGTGGATGCCCAGACATTGATAAGGCTCCCATCGTAATACCGTGATAACTCATCCATCGTGACATAATTTTATGCTTTCCTTGAATACCTCGCTCTTGAAAATGCTGAATTGCAATTTTCATAGCTGTTTCATTTGCTTCCGTACCACTATTCACAAAAAAGCTCCAGTTCAAATCTCCTATACTTAAATCGCTTAATTTCTTTGCTAATTTTTCAGCTGGTTCACTCGTAAACTGTGATCTATAAACGAAAGCAATCTCCTCTGCTTGCTTTTTGATAACGTCCGCAATCTCCTTTACGCCATGCCCAATACCTGCCGTAATTGCCCCTGACGAGCCATCAAAATATTTATTTCCGTTTTGATCATACAAATACACACCTTTTCCATGTGAAATCATTGGATACGGCTGACCAACAAGTGGCTTAATTAAGTAATCGCGCATAGCGCTCCCCCATTTCTCCAATTTGTATATATATATGAAGAAAATTGACGTTTCTTTCATAAAAAAGAACCCTCTGCGAAAGCAGTGAATTTATCAAAAAACTATTATAAAATATACAAATGAGTGCTAAATATTAATTATAAAACAGAAAATTCAGAATCTAAAACGAAGACCAACCCTTATCCTTACGCTTAAATACCCCTCCCTGATTTAAGATAACAACAAATCGAATATTTTTTTAACATAATATCAGCTTCCCTCAATTGCTGACATTGTGTAAACTTCGACGGAACTCCCGTTATTATCCTTCCTATTATCCTACTTTATATTGCATATTTTCAAACAAAATTCGACATTTTACTTCGCCACATTTATCGTAACTATTACTTAAAAAATAGTATCATCTGTTTAGAACAATAAAAAAAGAACCGATTAACCATATTAATCAGTTCGGCACGACGCTCTTTTATCGGTATTACCTTATCAAACGCATCACTAAAATTAATAGAAATACTCATAATACAAATCCATAATTCGTCCCACAGCCTATAGCACCAAATCCTCCATAACTTCATTCCCAATAAATATTGGGATATCACACCCCAAGGATTCCACTCCTTCCATCAAAGTCAAACTACCTTTCCTTTATAATTTATGTAGGACAATTATCGATTTGTATGTGTGTTTGCCTATAAATAAAAAAATCCCCATTTTAACTTTTCCTTCTAGAAAGGCAAGTTTTTTGCATAACCTCTTTCTAGCTTCGCATATATTTGTAATGATGATAAAGGAGGAATATTCATGACTCAATCCGAAATTGAAAAATACGGACAAGAAGCTGCACGTTACGAACAGCTCGCTCGTTACTATCAATATAGCAATCCTAAAAGATATGTAGAACTCTATATGAAATACCATGATGCAATTACAAAACTTGTACAAGCATATGAAAAAAGAGATTCACAAGAAGCGACTTTACCGTCACATATGAGAATTTTTCACACAGCTCCCCATACACCAGCAGTTGATATTATAATAAACGGACAAAAGGTTATTAAAAATATTTCTTTTAAACAATTCAGTCCTTATTTATCGTTAGTGCAAGGTAAATACCGTATTGATATTGTCCCTGTCGGAAACGAAACTCCAATATTCTCAGCATTAGTACCAATAATGGGGAATCACACTTATACCCTTGCAGCGGTCAATAGCGATAATCATCTCCAATTACAACCTATTATTGATAATACTCATTTACCATCTGGTCAAGCAAAAATACGGTTTGCACATTTTTCACCAGACACTCCAGTTGTAAATGTAAATTTAAAAGATGGGGATCATTTATTTGAAAATGTACTCTTTAAACAAATAACAGATTTTTTACAAGTTAGCCCTGGTACAGCAGATATTGAAGTTTCACTTGCTGATACAAAAAAAGTACTATTAACCATTCCGAAATTCAACGTTGAATCAAATACAATTTACACAATTTCAATAGTAGGTTATTCAACTAAGGATCCAAAGTTAGAGGCCGTTATACTCACAAATTAAAACAGTCTACACCATTCATATGGTGTAGACTGTTTATTTTTGAAATGCAATTTGAAATTCTGTCCAATCATGATTCGAACGACACAATATGGATCCGTTATGTTTTTCTACAATTTGTTTACATACGAACAATCCAATACCAGTACCTAACTTTTTAGTAGTTACAAATGGCTCAAAAATGGTTTCTACATTTTCTGCTGGAATCATCGGCCCATTATTTTTAATAACAATGCGAACATCCTGATCCTCTTCAAATACATCAATGATAATTTTCCGCTCTTCTTTCCTTGATTCCAAGGCATCAATTGAGTTCATTAAAATATTTAAAACTACTTGTCGCACTTCACTCCGATAGCCAACGAGCGGAATTTGGTACAGCAAATTCTTTTCAATCGAAACATTTGCATTCACTAAACTCGGATACAAAAACTGTATAATATCTTGAAACAAGTCATTCAGCCAAAATCGTTCAGATTCATTCCACATTTCTTTTTTCGATACAAGTAAAAATTGCGAAATCCTAAAATTTAATTGATCTAATTCATGCGAAATAATATCTAAATACGATAGATTAGGATGGTCCGTTTTCAATAGCTTTACAAATCCCATAATCGAAGTTAGCGGATTACGAAATTCATGCACAAAACTAGCCGACATTTGCCCTAAAATCGTAAGCCTTTCTTTATGTGTTTCATTTATATATTGCTGTTTTTCTTCTAAATTTCTCGATATAATTTCTGAGTATTTTAAAACGGTATAATAAATTAATTTGTCAAAACAAGTATGTATTTTGGCCATAATCGGTTTCAATTCACGAGCACTTACATCCAATTCGCACATTGCTTCAAAAAGTTCATTTCTTCCCACATTTGCATTGTAGACAAAATCTCCAATATTCGCATCTGCCCCTGCACGCTCAATGGCAATTTTCTCACATAATGGCTGAAGATACTCAATGTCTTTATCTTCCATAATAAGTTCGATAATTAACTCTAATAAATTTTCTCCATTTTGAACTACCTCTTGTTTAAATGGATCTTTTTCGGAAATTATCATTTTGTTTTTCCAGTTCTCTACGAATTGGTGCCTGTTGTTTTTCAAGTGCGAACAAAATACTTCTTTAATATCCTTATCGATTGGAAAAACCTCCATTCCCTCCATTTCCATACGACGAACACCCTTTATATTTTGAATATTAACACAAAAAATACATTTCGTTAATAGATTGTGTCACATTTTGTTAATTTCTGTTGATAAAATTTATTTTTCCATTCTTATTTAATAAGTTGTATTCATATATCCCTTTTTCCTTCTCATTTTTTTAATTATTTTCCTGTTCAAAACTCCTTTTTTTTGCATCCTTTTTAATTCTTGCGTACAATAAGAAGTGAAAGGTGTGAAAAATATGGTAAATAAAAATGTGGAAGACTATCTCCAAGAAGGCATATATGGCCAAAAGCAAAACAAACCAGAAGAACGTAATATGTACTTAACTACATTACGTGAGCGTGTAGAAATCGCTTTAACAATCGGTCAAGTAATGCAAAGTAATGTGTATACAGAAGTAACAGGTAGCATACGTTCTTCTCAATCATTACAGCTATTCCTAAATGGTAGCATTGCTTACCCACATTTATCAAAATACATTAAATTAGCAAATGAAAAAAATGTTCCTTTTACAATTGTTCAAAATAAAGGCACAGAAACACCAATCGGTTTAGTACTATCTCATAGCACTGCTGTTGACAAAGAACAAATTTATGTAGAAGATGCTATTTTCAAACAAGAAATGAAGTAAAAGGTACACTTGATTAAATGAAATCGTTCCGAGAAACGTAAAACAAACAATAAAAAACGAGTATGGAATCGTAAACATTTCCTGCTCGTTTTTTATTGCGATGTTTAAGCTCGATCTACTTTATTTTTTAATACACACTAATTTCATTTCTGTCATTTCTTCTATTGCATATTTAATCCCTTCACGGCCTGTGCCACTCTCTTTCACACCGCCATAAGGCATATGATCTACCCTGAACGTTGGAATATCATTAATCATGACACCACCGACTTCTAATTCATCAATTGCACGTATTGCTTTACATAAATTGTTTGTAAATACACCTGCTTGTAATCCATAACGTGAATTATTTACTTGTTCTAAAGCCTCATCAAATTCTTTAAATGTATTTACAGTCATAAGTGGACCGAATACTTCTTGGCACTGAACAGATACATACTCTGGAACATTTGTTAATACAGTTGGTTCAAAAATCCTCGCATCATATTTTTTACCACCGTATAAAACATTTGCTCCTTCTTTTATAGCTTCTTGCACCCATATATCGATGCGTTCTACATCTTTTTTCGAAATTAATGCAGATACATCTGTTTCCTCATGAAGCGGATTACCTACAACTACTGTTTCCATCGCTTTTTTTAACTTCGTAAGAAATTCTTCCATTTTCTTTTCATGTACAAACACCCGTTGTACCGAAATACAAACTTGTCCATTGTTAACAAAAGCTCCCCATTTTACACGTTCAATAATCTCATCTGTTAACTCCACGTCTTCATCAATAATAACTGCAGCGTTTGACCCTAACTCTAGCGTCACTCGCTTTAATCCAGCTTTTTCCTTAATACCAATTCCAACTTTTGGGCTTCCTGTAAAAGTAATAGAAGCGACATCTTCGCTCTTTACTATTGCTTCTCCTACAATTGATCCTGGTCCAGATATGATGTTGAAAGCACCTTTTGGTAATCCTGCTTCTTCAAATAATTCAACTAATGCGTAAGCCGATAATGGTGTTTGATCAGCTGGCTTTAACACAATTGTATTTCCAGCAGCAATTGCAGGACCTACTTTATGTGCTACTAAATTTAGCGGGAAATTAAATGGTGTAATAGCACCGATAACCCCTATTGGTTTTCGGATTGTATATGCAATACGTCCATCTGCACCTGGTGCTGCGTCTAATGGCAATGTCTCACCATATATACGCTTCGCTTCTTCAGCTGCAAACTTATATGTTTGAACAGTGCGATCTACCTCTCCCCTTGCAGCACGAATCGGTTTTGCAGCTTCTTTTGCAATGATCTCTGCAAACTCTTCTCTTCTCTCATCCATTTTTTGTGCAACCTTTTCTAAAATAGTTGCGCGATCGTATGCAGATAATTTTTTCATTTCTTTCATTGCATTTTTAGCCGAAACTATTGCTTCCTTAACGTCATCTTCTGTACCTTGCGCAATCTCCGCTAATGTTTCTTCAGAATATGGTGCATACAATGGTTTATACTTCCCTACTGATTTCCATACCCCATTTATATATAAATGTTTTTTCATAGTGGTTCTCCTTCCGAATATATGTATATAATAATACATTGCATTTATTTCACTTAGTGAAAGGTCTGACTTATGTAATTGTATCATAGCCCTAATACACCAAAAAACATTTTGCTCAAAAAAAACTCTGCTACAAAGCAGAGTTTACGAACTAATTTGTTCTTGAAGCGAAATCTTTTTTTCATCTCCTACAATAACAATCGATTCTGAAGGTTTCGTTACTTCCAATCTCTTAATATAGTGCCCATCTAATTTCTTCACACAAAACTTATAATTTTCAATTTCAATGGTATCTCCTTCGGTAATCTCAATATTTTTGGTTAGTATCCAGCCGCCGATCGTATCGACATCATCATCGTCAATAGTCAAACCTAATAATGCGTTCACTTCACTAACAAGTACTTTTCCCTCTAAAATTGTTTTCGTCTCACTAATTTGTTGGATTTCCGGTTGTTCATCAGTATCGAACTCATCTTGAATATCCCCTACAATTTCTTCTAAAATATCTTCAACGGTTACAAGACCTGATGTACCACCATATTCATCAATTAATATAGCGATATGTGTCCTTTCTCTTTGCATTTTTAAAAATAGATCATGAATTGGGATAGATTCAATAACTAAAATAATTGGCCTAATATATTGCTCCACTGTCTTTTCACTAACAACTCGATGCTTCACAAAATCTGTAAATATATCTTTAAAATTCACAAAACCTATTACATGGTCCTTATCACCATCAACAACCGGATACCTTGTATATTTTTCATGAGACATTTTTTGTAAAGCCTCTTCAGCAGGCATTTCTTTATTTAAAATATTCATCTCTGTTCGTGGTACCATTATTTCTTTCGCAATACGATCATCAAATTCAAATATTTTATTTACATACTTATATTCAGATTGATTAATCTCTCCATTTTTATAACTTTCTGAAACTAACAACCGCAATTCTTCTTCTGAATGCACTTCATCATGCCCTTTTGGTGGTTTCAACCCAAAAAACTTCGTAATTAACCGAGCTGATCCATTTAAAAGCCAAATGAATGGGAATGCAATACGATAAAAAAAAATGAGTGGCTTAGCAACAAAGAAACTCACTTGTTCTGCTTTTTGAATCGCGAATGTTTTTGGAGCTAATTCTCCTACTACCACATGGAAAAATGTGATAAACAAAAATACTAAAGTTACAGCGAAAATATCTGCGAGTTGAGTAGGGACGTTCCAATTTGTAAACAACACATCAAACATGTGCTTTAGCGCAGGTTTACCAGACCACCCAATCCCAAGAGCTGTAACAGTTATTCCTAATTGACAAGCTGATAAATATTCGTCTAAGTTTGTAATGACTGTTTTGACAGATAGTGCACGATTATTTCCTTCTGCAATTAAATAGTCAATTCGTGAACTTCTCACTTTAACAATTGCAAATTCTGCTGCCACGAAAAATGCCGTTAAGGCAATTAAAACAATCACTATACTTATACTATATATGTCCAAATACTTTTCCTTACTTACAGTGTAAGCAAGGAAGCCACCTCCTACTTAAATTTATTCAAGTGAAGTAAGCATTCTTATACTCTAATAAAATTCTACATTAGTAACCACCTTTTTATATATTATATGCATACATAAAAAAGATATTTATAATTATGATAATCTAATTAGCTTATTATCGTCAAACTATAATAAGCCCAATTTTCCGATAACTGAAAATAATTTATATAAATCATATGTACTAAACAGCTAAACTTCGTGAAAAAACACTTTCTTTGCCGATTCCACACTTCTTTTGTCACACCTGAAGGGAACTTGCTACGTAACTAGAAATCATTCAACAGGATATATATAGGAGGGATTATTTTGGAATATAAAACACCATTTATCGCAAAGAAATTAGGTGTTAGCCCAAAGGCTGTTGTCCGGATTGCACAACAATTAAATCTTACGATAAAAAAAAATAAATATGGTCATTTTATTTTCACACCAGGTGATTTAGATCAAATGTTAGAATACCATCGTTCTCAAATGGACCAGTCTCAAACTACTCAAAATACATCATCAAATGATGTAGAAAAATTAAAAACTCAAGTAAACACAATTGTTCAAAACACATCATCGAATGATTTTAAGCAATTAACAGCTCAATTAACTACAATTACAAGAAGACTAGATCGAATGGAAGAACAAATGCAAGATAAAGCAAATGATGTCGTTACATACCAACTTTTACAACATCGCCGCGAAATGGAGGAAATGTTAGAGCGAATTCAAAAACTAGAAGCTGCCCTAAAAAAGGAAGAACCTATATACATTACTCCTGATTCAAAACCAACATATGAAAGAGAAAAGAAACCGAAGCGCCGCAAAATGATTTTTAGTATATTTGGACTATAACCTTTTAGACCCTTATTACAAAAATAAGGGTCTACTTTTTTGTATGAAGAAAGATGACCGTAATATGCCCCCTTCTTCATACTATACATATTCATATACTTTCATTTTGTTAACATAATATTTTTACTGTATTCTGCAATAAGTGCCTGTGCATGAGCATTCCCTTGAATAATATCACGGAATTCTTTCAAAGAATACAAATGTGCAGCCCCTTTTCTTGCATGAATTCGTACTGGTACACCTTGTAAAGTATCATGAAACTGGAATGGACTATCTATCGGTTCAATTGGAAAACCGAGTGTAAGTAAATACATATACATTCTTTTTGTAATTGCTGCAATATACCATTCGGCTTTCGTCTCTAACGCATGCATAAATAAAATAGCTGCCAGCCTTTTGAAATGTCCTCTCCCCCGAGACGTTTTCGCAATACTTAACTTTCCTATTTCATACACATTTTTCAAATCTTTCACTAAATCATTTTTAGAAAACGGATAGAAAAACTCAGAATTTGATTGTTCAGGTACTGTAAACTTAATACATTCTACTGTACCAATATGATGTTCATCTTCTATTAATAAAAATCGTGATGGATTTAAATTACGTTCTACAAACATTAAGTTTCTTTCTTCACAAAAATCTCCCCACAGTTGCTCGAACCAAAAATGTTCTTCCTTCGTTTGAACACGCTGGAACATATTTAACCGCCTTTCCCATCGCCACTCTGTTTTTGATAACGCTTTCACTTACTATCATATAAGAACAAATCTTCGTATGCAACTAAAAATATTTATGTCTTATTATATTCTGCAAATTGAATTAAATTCCTATTTCACACTCATTTCCCCCGCATGTACCATTTCTTACTTTCTTATACAATCATACATACAAAGAAAGTTAATTCCTCTAATGAAAGATGTTTATTATTTCAAGTTCGATCCATTTTATGCTTCTTTCCTTATGGCATATAATTCTTCTTAACCTAAAGAAATCCTTCATTAAAAAGGATTTCTTTTACATTTTATTACTTTTTAACCATTTCTCAAAAATTTGTATCATCCCATGCTTCCCAGCCAACTTCTCTTCTCCTTGTTTCGTTTTATATGGATATAGTTGTAAAAACACTCCACAACCAGATTCAATTTTTTTACTATGCATATGGCTACCTGGATACACACAAATCACTTCATAAATCGCTCTTCGCTTAAATTTTTTTTTGCCATTCTGTTCTTCTACATACTTAATAGACCAGTATTTATACATTTGCTCAGTTGCTTTCGTATTACCGACAGGCTGAAAAATATTGTACATAGGGCTGTATTTCACTTCGATAATAATAGAAGATTTATATACATACTTCTCTTCTTCCTTTACATAACAATCTAAACGAATATCCGGCTTCTTTGTGTCCTCTCCGTTATAAAAATTACTTCCTTTGCTTAGTGCAATAAGGGGGTGTGTTTCAATTAAATCATTAAACGCGACGTGCACTTTTATATCATTTCGATGTAAAATCACTGTCGTTCCATCTTGTAATCCATCTAAATAAAAATGTTCTTGTACTTGTTCACGGATAGGATTCTTATTTTCAAATCCGATTTGTTCTAATATAGAAATAACGATAAAAAAAGCGTAATACTCATACACTAAAAACGTTGGTTTATATACGAATAATAAAGATGGAGATTGCTCCGTATGTTGCGGTAACAATTCTAAATGGTGGATTATTTGTTGATGTGGTATAGATAAAGTGTTCGAATTAATGGTAGCTGTTTCAGAAATTCCCCTCCAAAATGGAGAATACAATAAATTTCGAAAGTATTGCACGCTTTCATATACGATATGAGCTAATATTTTATATTCTTGTATTTTCACAGAACTTTTCCGTAAATCTGCTTCTTTCAGTAAATGTAGATTTCTATACTTTTGTTTTTCCCTATCCGTTACGGATCCATTTCGTTCAATCGTTTTCATAATTGTTTTAACAGCTTGAAATTCGTCTGACTTTTTCTTCTTTTCTCCTTCTAGTATTTCAATAGTTTTACGTACAAAACTTTCTGCTTCAAGTAAATAATAATAGAATTGCATTGTTTTAAATTTAAGAAATGCATTTTCAACACTATTTTTTTGCTCCTTAAATTTACGGTTGTAATATTTCGCATAAAGCTTTCTTTCTGTCATAATGGCAGTTTTTCTCGTCGTCTTCCGCTCTTTCGTTTCCCAATCATATTCGTGTACAAATTCCGCATTCGATTCTACTTTCTTAAAAATTTGTTTTATTCTTTTCATTTTTTGTGGCAACTTTCTTAACAATACCAAATAAGAAGAATCTTCAATATCGCTAAGTGCTGAGAAAGTTTTCTTGTAATAACCTCTATCTAAAATTAACTCGTTTAAAATTGACTTTACATAATCTTGAATCATTTCAAATTGATCATCAAAGAAGTTTTTAGGAACAACTTGAAACGCACCATAATAAGTTTTGTCTTCTATACGCACTTCAAAATGATATAAGCCACAGCGCCACGGATAAAAAAATTCAGTTTTTCCATGTTCATACACTAATACTCTTTGTTTTTTTTCATTTAATTCATATTGTGACTCTTTTATATTCTTTTGTCCCTCATATACTTTATTCCATATGAATGTAATATCCATTGGATTTTGATAATGGAGATGCAATTTCAGTGGTTTTAATTCCTGTACTTTATAAATACATTGAACTAATGCTGTAGTAGACGTACAAAGCCGGTTTAAAAGGATAAAATCGCCTTTCCCCTCAGTACCAATGATTAGCTTCAATACAAACGGGAGCGTTTCTTTCGTATCGACGATTGCTGTTTCATAACGCTCCTCATTTTGCATAGCCATACAGCTCCAGTTCTCTACGCTTTTGTCTTATATAAGCTAAAGAATGTTCAAATGTAGATACACGATTTGCAAGCGGAGACTGTAAAAGTGGTATCAATGTTGCTCCCCTTTTTGCTTCTTCAGAAAGTAGAGATCCCACTGTCATTTCTGTCCCCCTTAATTTCGTTAATACACGTTGTTTTATTTGCAAATCAAAACCTTCTTCCCTGCTAATCATATAGGATTGATTATTTTGGAACGGTATATTTTGCAAATACGTAGCGATGGCGCTTGCACATCGGAAAGAAATTCCTTTTGATATATCGTGTGATGATAATACATCATGTAACTTATCCAATAGCTCTAATTCCTCTTCAGTAAACACTTCAATCATCTCTTTATTCCTAAACCAATTGAGTCGAAATTCTCCCGTTGTTACTTTCAGCGGGGGTTGCTGAACAACTTTCTCTTGTTCTATACTCATCTCGCAAAACGGAATTTTTTGTAATGTAATCAAATTTGTTCGATCTAATAATCGATCGGAAAGCTCTTTCGTCGTTTCATCAAAATTTACAGTGCCTACGAAAATAACATTCTCACCAATTTCCACTGAAGGTGGAATTGGATTTTCTATTTCTTGTACTTTCTCATACAAACTCAAAATACGATTTTTCTTTTCAAGTTGAAGAACGGATAGAAACGGAGTAAACCAATGCTCAATATGTGACATGTTCATTTCATCGAACACAATTATATGCAATTGATTTGGGTTTTCTTTAGCCTTTAACAATGTCCGAACTAACTTCGTTTCACTTTCAATAAAATTACCATTCGGATGAAGGTAACCGAGAATATCATGTGGTTCTTGATACGATGGTGAAATCGGAATCCAAATTAATTCTTCACCATAACGTAATCCAAGTGCTTCTGCGTAAGCTTGCACAAAGCGTGATTTCCCAACACCTGGTATACCACCAACAATTGTTAACATATTGGTTTTAACACTAATGTGAAAATTATATATATCTGTATCATCCAAATATAGCCCTTTATTACGAACCATACTTTGTACATACTGCAAAAAAGAGGATTCACGCTCATCCCATTCCCAGTCCTCCTTTTGCATTTTAATATCTTCAACTTCAACTAACTTACCTTCTTCCACAATTCGTTTATTTAGTTGGTCATACACATTTTCACTTACAAAATATAAATGATCATCTACTGCTATTTCTACCTGTTTCATCCAATCGTTTATTTCAATATATTTGCATTCTTTTCTTTGCTCAAAATATGAGATTGAACTTATTGATGATTTTAACGATAAATTTCCATATAACCTTCCTTCATGCCACAATAATTCTGGAGGCTCAAAGTCTTTTGGTAATTTAGGCATAAGAAATGATAAGTAACCGTTGCTTAACTTCCGTTCCAAAGACGCTCTCTTTTTATAATTTGAGACCTTTGGTGAAGGAATCAATTTATATGAAGATGCTATTTCCCGAGGCTCTTCTGTACATATTAATTCCAGAAATAAATTTCCACGATCATAATAAAGACGAAACATAACCAGTTGCTTTTCTAATTTACGCTTCTTTAAATCAGTAAAGATTTTTTCATTCTTTTTATTACTGCATAATCCTTCAAACAAATATTTTCCAGTCGGAAATAACTCTTGTAAAGTCAAAGGTATTGGAGAAAGACATTGTACAAAGAAATTTTCCCCATTCTTCTCTCCCTCAGCTTTTGCAAACCTCCCAATAAACCTCATATAATACATTCGCTTTATAAAACTCGGATGAAGAGCTTTATGTAATTTCAACGTAGTCACCTTCTTTTTTCATACTATTCTTAGTGTATGAACTATAATCTAAAACTAGAAATAAAAAACCTGACGTCATCCGTCAGGTTCAAAATTAAAATGTATATTAATGAGAAGGAAATGCTTTTTTTTCTTGTAAAATGGCATTATGAGCGATTTTCATTTTAGCAAGTACGTACCGCAATCGATCTTCGGCATTTTCATCTTTATTTTGTTGCAAACTCGCCAAATTCTCTACAGAACTCGCTAAATTTTCAATCACGCCTCGAAGTTCAGGATGATGATTAAAAAAAGATTCTTGTACTAATAATTTCCTTAAATCACTAGCTAAATCCATAATTCTAGACAACTGTTCTTTTTCTTCCATTTTCATCCCTCCTGAATATCTTATGTATTAAATATTCTCTAGACAAGGAAAAAAGCCCTTTAAATTAAAAGGGCTTTTACATTTTTATATTTCCTGTCAGTAACATATAAAGTGATGTGATAGCTGCAATAACAATTGCCCACATCACATATCTCTCTATACCTACAAAACAACGATTCCCTTTTTCTTTTCTTGCAAACATGTACACGATAATCCCGATTCCATATACAATCGAAACAAGTAATAAATTCTTTAAACCCGCTGCATAAATTAACCATACAGAGTATACAGAAGCAATTAATGCTAACAATCCATTTTTTACTCTCGCAACTTTTAGCTCTTTCGTGATGACTAATTTCAATTGAAATAGCGCCGATAATAAATACGGTAATAAAATTGATGTTGACGCAATAAAATACATAATTTGATATGTCGATTCTGAAAACAGAACGATTATAAATATAATTTGGGCAACGATATTTGAAATCCATAATGCCATATGCGGCGCTTGTTTCTTATTTGTTTTCGTAAAGACTTTCGGAAATACTCCATCTTTTCCTGCTACGTGAGAGATTTCAGAAACAAGTAAAAACCAGCCAATTAACGTACCTACTAGTGAAGCAACTAAACCGATGTTAATCGCAACTGCCCCCCATGGTCCAACAACATGTTCTAATACATGTCCCATTGAAGGAGTTTCTAAAACCGAAAGTTCATTTCTCGTCATAGCTCCCATTGACAGAACAGAAATTAAAATATAAATAGACATAACTAAAATCAGTCCAAGTACTGTCGCTTTTCCAACGTCTCTGCTATTTTTAGCTCTTCCTGATAATACAACTGCTCCTTCAACCCCAATGAACACCCAAAGAGTTACAAGCATTGTATTTTTCACTTGACCTAGTACAGAGGAAACTGAGATTGTTCCTTCGCCCCAAAAGTCATGTGTAAATGTATCCCAGCGAAACGCTGTTACCATCACAACAATAAATAATAAGATTGGAACTAATTTCCCAATTGTTGCGATAACATTCATAATGGAAGCTTCACGAATTCCAAATAAAATAAGAAAATGAAGTGTCCATAATAAAAGAGAGGCACCAACGATAGACGCAATATTATTTCCTCCTTTAAAAATTGGGAAGAAATAACCTAATGTGCTAAACAACAACATAATTGTTGCGACATTTCCTAAAATTCCTGCCAGCCAGTACCCCCACGCACTGTTAAAACCAATATATTCACCGAAACCAGCTCGTGCATAACTATAAATTCCGCCCTCAAGCTCCGGTTTTTGTCTTGCTAACGTTTGATATACGAGCGCAAGTGGAATCATTCCCATCGCTGTAATACACCAACCAATTATTGTTGCACCACTATTTGCTCCTACTGCTAAATCATGCGGTAAACTAAAAACACCGCCACCAACCATCGTTCCAACTACTAATGCGATTAACGGAAAAAACCCTAACTTCTTTTCTATTTGTACCACCCCATCTGTCATTCTAGGTGTTATGTTCGTTCAACTATTAAAGTCACCTTTTCTCTAATAGATGTTTCTCTTATATTTTTTCAGGAAAACATTACTTATTCTAAAAGAAAATGAAGAAAAATGGAATACTTTTTTGAAAAAATGTATAAGTATGCACAAAAAAACCGTTCATTTTGTAATGAACGGTCATTCCAAACATATAAAATTGTATATTTCTTGTAAAATTAACGAAGTAACTTCTCTTTTTGTAAAAATTGTTTTGCTACTTCTTCACTACTTTTCCCATTCACATTTACTTCGTAATTCATTTTTCGCATTTCTTCATCTGTAATCTTTCCAGATAATTTATTCAATGTTTTTTCAAGCTCAGGATATTTCTGTAACGTCTCTTTTCTTAATAATGGTGCTCCTTGATAAGGAGGGAATAGTCCTTTATCATCTTTTAGCACTTTAAGTCCATATTGCTCCAATTCACTATCTGTTGAATATGCATCGATTACGTTAACATCCCCCGATTGAATTGCGCTATAGCGTAGTTTCGGTTCCATCGTTTTAACATTTAAAAACTTATAGTTATATAATTTTTGCATACCTTTATAACCATCTTCACGATCAGCAAATTCTAATGTAAATCCTACCTTAGCTTCCTGTGCAATATTTCCTAAATCAGAAATTGTATTTATGTTATTTTGATCTGCTATTTTTTTCGGCATGGCTAGTGCGTATGTATTGTTATACTCCATTGGCTTTAACATAACCATATTAAATTTCTTTTCCATTCCAACGCGAGCTTGTTCATATACTTCATCACGATTTGTACTTTTCGGTTCTTCTTTCACGAAAGTAGATAAAGCTGTTCCTGAAAATTCTGGGTATATATCTACTTCACCTGATTTTAACGCTTCAAATACAAATGCTGTTTTCCCAAGGCCCGGCTTTAATTCTACTTGTAAATCTGTATCCTGTTCAATAAGTTGCTTGTACATTTGAATTAATATTTCTGGTTCAGATCCAAGTTTGCCAGCAATAACTATGTCTTTCTTTTGTGTATTCCAAAGAAATGGCGAAGCGATCATTACGACAACTATACATATCGTTAATATAACGCGCTTATATGAGCGTTTTGGCCTCTCCAGCATGCGAAGTACTATATCAAAGAATAAAGCGAGTAACGCAGCTGGTACGGCCCCTAAAATGATAAGCGCATGATCATTCCGATCGATACCAAGTAGTATGAGCTTACCGAGCCCACCAGCGCCTATTAAAGCAGCTAATGTAGCCGTTCCAACAATTAATACCATCGCTGTACGAATACCAGCCATAATAATTGGCAATGCGAGAGGAAGCTCTACCTTCCATAATCTTCTCCAGCTATTCATTCCCATAGCTCTCGCCGCTTCTATAAGTGATTCATCTAATTCCCGTATTCCTGTATACGTATTTCGCAAAATAGGTAATAGTGCATACACAACTAATGCGATAATAGCTGGAAGTTTTCCAATTCCTACTAATGGAATTAAAAGTCCAAGTAATGCAAGTGATGGCACAGTCTGCATAACAGCAGAAGTCCCTATTATAAATTCAGCCATCCGTTCTTTTCTCGTTAATAGAATGCCAAGAGGCACCGCAATAATTACTGCAAAAAATAATGAAATAAGCGATATTTGTAAATGTTCACTTAATGCACTTAGCAATTCTACTTTTCGTTCTTGAAACGTTTGAATAAAATCAGTCACTGTTTAGCCTCTCTCCTTCATTTGTTCAACAATGTAATTGACAATATGACGACTTGTTAACGCTCCAACATATTGACCATTTTCTTCAACCGGCACTGACTCTTCAGTTTGTAAGCGGACTAGCGCTTCTTGTAAAGTCGAATGTAAAGATAGAGCCTTCCCTTCTACTCGTATACCATTGTCTAGCGGCAATACCGCTTCTATACTCTTCCCCTCATACCAAGGTCGTCCACGATTTCCAATGAACTCCTCTACAAATTCATTTTTCGGATTATGTATAATACCTTCTGGTGTATCTAATTGAACAACTTTCCCTTCTTTCATTACACAAATGCGATCACCAAGTGATAAAGCCTCTTGCATATCATGTGTTACAAATACTATCGTTTTTTGAATTTTTTTTTGCAATTGCACTATATCCTGCTGGAGTTGTTCCCTACTTAATGGATCTAACGCACTAAATGGTTCATCCATAAGAACGATTTTCGGATTTGCAGCTAATGCCCTAACAACACCTACCCGTTGCTTCTGCCCTCCCGACAATTCATCTGGCATACGATCACGATATACATCTGGTTCTAATCCAACCATATGTAACAGTTCATCAACACGCTCTTGTATTTTCTTTTTGCTCCATTTTCTCATTTCAGGAACAACTGCAATATTTTCAGCAATTGTCATATGTGGAAACAATGCAATCTGCTGCAACACGTACCCTATATTCCAACGCAGTTCGTTTATGTTATATTCTTGAATATCTTTTCCATCAATCAAAATTGATCCTTCCGTTGTTTCAATTAAACGATTAATCATCTTCATTGTCGTTGTTTTCCCGCAACCACTCGGACCAATGAGAACAAAAAATTCTCCTTTTTTAATTTCTAAATGCAATGAATCCACTGCTTTTGTGCCATCTTCATATGCTTTTGACACATGATTAAATTGAATCACAGACACAACTCCTTTCATGTTGTTTCCTTTATTTTGATGGAATATGGATTTCATTTCAAATGATACGCATTATTCTATAAAGTGACACTTTAATCAGAGGGGGTTTTGTCCATCACACTCTGATTATTAGCCCTCACCAATCGGGCTGCCCCCTAACTTCCTCGCATGTGCCAAATTTTGAAGTGGGGGTCTTACTGCCCGCAAATAGCATGATAAAAAAAGAGCTCAAATTTGAGCTCTAACGGTCGAACAATATTGTTTTCATAATAGCAGCATATTCACGCACATACGCTTTTTTCTTAGAACGACTCGGTGTTTCAGCAGCCAAAGCTTCCATCTTTATCCCTAAACGCTTTGCAATTATTTTCGTTCGATATAAATGATACGTATTACTTACAACTACCGCATGCTTTACATCATATAAATCCATACTAAACTTTAAATTTTCATACGTATTTGTAGAGCGGTCTTCAATTAAAATACGACTCTCATCTATACCGTGTACCATTAAATAGTTTCTCATACTATGAGCTTCCGGTATATCTTCATCTTCCCCTTGACCACCTGAAACAATTACTTTCACCTCAGGGTGAGCGTGTAAATATTCCAACGCTACATCCAAACGATTTTGAAGAGATAAAGACGGTCTATCTCCAAATAACTTTGCACCTAATATAAGAACGTATGGAGAGTGATTACTCAATTTTTCACGAGCAACTTTATTCATTCGAAACGTCATATAAATGATGTATAGTAGAGGTAGAAATAAGATTATAAGCAATATCCATTTGTTCATAAATAAGTTAACACTCCCTTTCTTTTTATTATATAGAAAAAGAAAAGGAGGCAGAAGTATTTTTTAAACAATTGATTTATTAGAAACATTGGCTTCCATTTTACGTTTTGAAATTACATAATAAAAAGCAATCCCTAATGATAGGATCAATATAAAGCTTAGTACGTAAAACGGGATCATTACCCCGGCTTTAGATACGCCTGCCGTAAACAACATTAATAATACAATTCGAATTCCTGTACCAATTAGTCGAAATAAGCTGTCCACACGTCCCATTAATTCATTTGGGATTTCTTCCATCATCAGTACATTTCTCGCCACTCTCGTTCCAGCATTTCCAATCGCATGAAAAATCGCAAGTCCATATAATAACATAATGGAAGGCTCAATAATCATTGCGGTAATTGAAATTACATAAATACACATCGTCATAACGATTGAAGCTTCTATTTTGACATATTTCATCATGATTGGAATACTTATTCCCGCAATAACAGCCCCTACACCATACATCATACCTTCTATCGCGTATACAGAGGCACTAGCTTTGAGTATATCTGAAATATAAACTGGGATTAAATAATTTGCCATCATAACACCGATAAACGGCATATAAGTGGCAAGTAAAAACCAAAAGAACTTAGGACGTTTTTTCATAAAATGAATACCTTCGAACAATTGCTTCTTAAATGTTACTTTCCGTTTTACTTCTTTTTTCTTTACATACGGTATACATAAGAAAAGAAAAAATGCTCCTGCAAAAGTTAACATATCTACTAACAAGATCCATTTCAAAGAAATGATCTCAATTAAAAAGCTAGCAGCTGCCCCTGAAATAACTTGCGTTAATTGTCCTTGTATTTCCATCGTGCCGCTTAAACTTTTATAATGCTCAGATTGAAATATTTCTTGGTTGAATGCAAAAATTGTAGGATAGAATAATAAATAATAGAAAGAACCCGCTATATAAATAATAATGTAATGAATAGAATTATATGATTGCCCAGCAAATCCCCAAATAGCCATCATTCCTATAATCGCTATACCGATACCTTCGTTACATAACAATAAATATTTTCTTGAAAAACGATCTATACTTTGCCCAATAAATGGCGTTAATAAAAACATTATGAGAGTTGCAACGATAGAAACATAACCAAATGTCGTCTCTCCTCCACTTTCCCTAATCAATAGCCATGGAATCGTAATCATAACAATCCCAGAACCAATAGCAGATAAACTATTGGCTCCTAGAATGTAATACAAACGAGAATCATGATAAAGAGAGGACATATCACTCAACTCCTAATTGTTTTTTCACCTCTTTATGTACGCTCATATATGCTTTTAATTCTTTAACTAAATCATGAATTAATGGTTTTGCATCTTCTCCTAGTTCACCGTCTTGCACATGTAATCCATCAAGCACGACTTGTTTTGGGATTGCATTTGCGTAAACGCCTCTAGCGACAATGCGCATACTATTTAATGCATTTATTCCTCCTTTACCGCCTCCAGCAACTGCTAGCAATGCGACAGGTTTATGGATGAATTCACTGCTACTTAAGTAATCTAACGAATTTTTCAGCGCTCCGCTCATCGCATTATGATATTCTGGTGTACATAGTACTACACCGTCTGCAGCTTTCACTAAAGCTTTTAATTTTTTTACTGCCTCTAATTCACGTTGTGATTCTTCTCCATTATATAAAGGCAATTCCGCTACTGCTAAATCGTATAACTCCCCTTCAAATTGCTCTGCAATATATTTTGCCACAACGCGAGTTCTTCCAAATTTTCTTGGTGTACCATTAATTACGACTAGCTTCATAACCATTTCTCCCCTTTGTTTTAAAATTCTATCTTTATATTATCAGAAATTTCTATACAAAATACAGTAAAAAGAGGTAAAAGCTTTCATAAAATAGTATGAGAAATAAAAAAAGAACTCATACTTTCGTATGAGTTTCACAAAACTAATTTTTCACAACCTCATGTCCACCGAATTGATTACGAAGAGCTGAGACAACTTTCCCATGGAATGTATCATCTTCTTGAGAACGGTAGCGCATAAATAATGACATTGCGATAACTGGTGCCGCTGCTTGTAGTTCAAGCGCAGTTTCAACAGTCCATTTCCCTTCTCCTGAAGAGTTCATTACCCCTTTAATACCATCAAGTTTCGGATCATCTGCAAATGCCTTTTCAGTTAAGTCCATTAACCAACCACGGATAACCGATCCATTTGCCCATACTTTTGCAACATCTTCATAATTGAAATCAAAATCACTTTTATCTAACACTTCAAATCCTTCAGCGATTGCTTGCATCATTCCATATTCAATACCATTATGAACCATTTTTAAGAAATGACCACTTCCAACGCGGCCTGCATAAGAATAACCGTTTTCTACTGCTAAGTCTTTAAATAACGGTTCTAATTGATCATAGATTTCTTTTTCTCCACCAACCATTAAGCACGCACCGTATCTAGCTCCTTCTACACCGCCTGATGTACCGATATCTACGTAATGTAAGCCAAAGCTTTTCGCTTCTTCAGCACGACGTAACGTATCTTTATAGAATGAATTTCCACCTTCAATAACGATATCGCCTTCCTCTAATAATGGATATGCATCTTTTAGTACTGACTCAACAACTTCTCCTGCAGGTACCATTACCCAAATTGTACGAGGTGCTTCTAGTTCAGCGATCATTTCTTTTAATGTATGACGTGCAGTAATCCCTAGTTTTCCTGCCTTTTCAACAAGCTCTTTATTTACATCGTATACAACTACTTCATGCTTGTCTTCATGTAAGTGTTCAGCTAATGGGAATCCCATTTTTCCTAATCCAATTAAACCTAGTTTCATATTAATCAATCTCCCATTCTATACAAATATATTTAATAACGAAATTAGTCCAAGTGCTACAACAGATAGTATTGTCTCCATTGCAGTCCATGTTAATAATGTTTCTTTCACAGTCATTCCAAAATACTCTTTAATCATCCAAAATCCTGAATCATTCACGTGGGATAAAATTAATGACCCTGCGCCTGTTGCAAGTGCCAGTAACTCTACATTTACTCCTGGTGTACTTGCCGCAATCGGTGCTACTATTCCTGCTGCTGTCATCATGGAAACAGTAGCAGATCCAGTCGCGATGCGAATAAGTGCAGCAATTCCCCACCCTAATAATATTGGTGAAATATGTGATTCTTTCGCCATCTCCGCAATTGTAGTTCCGATCCCAGAATCTAATAACACTTTATTAAAGGCACCACCTGCACCGATAACTAACAGTATGTTTGCAATTGGGCCTAAACAATCATTTGTGACTTGTAAGACTTTGTCTTTAGAAAAACCTTTTGCATAGCCAAGACTAAAGAAAGAATATATCGTTGCAATTAATAATGCGACTATTGGATCTCCAATAAAGTGTAATACTTGTGCAAGTTGGCTTGTTTTATTTAATGCTACTTCCGCTATCGATGCACCTAGCATAAGAAATACTGGAAGTAAAATAGTAAACAATGTATTTCCGAAGCTAGGAAGTTCCTTCTTCTTATCTCTTTCAATAAATTGCTCCGCTATATCTAATGGTACTTCTTTATGTATACGAGCACCGATCCATTTCCCGTAAAGCGGACCTGCAATTATTGCAGTTGGAAGTCCGACAATTAATGCATATAAAATTGTCTTCCCTACATCTGCTTTAAATATACCTACCGCTGCCATAGCTGCTGGATGCGGTGGAACAAGTCCGTGTACAACCGAAAGACCTGCTACTAGCGGAATACCGATTGTAATAAGTGATACCCCTGTTTCTAACGCAATTGTAAATACTAACGGAATTAATAGTACAAATCCAACTTGGAAAAATACCGGAATCCCTACTATAAATGCAACGAACATCATTGCCCAGTGAACACGCTTTTTCCCAAAACGTCCAATTAATGTGTTAGCAATTCGTTCAGCACCGCCAGACTCAGCCATCATTTTTCCAAGCATTGTCCCTAAAGCTAAAACAATCGCCAAAAATCCTAACGTATTACCAAGACCTAATTTAATAGAATCGATAATCCCTGGATGTTGTGGTGAAGTTCCAATTAAGGGCATCCCCATTGCTAGCCCTACACCGATTGCTGTTAAAATTAACGCGACAAATGGATGCCATTTTACTACCGTAATTAGTAAAAGTAATATGACAACAGCCGCTAGTACGATTCCAACTACCATTTCTCCCAATCCCCCTATTGTTTACGTTGGAAAGCAGCTATACAATCAAACTCTTCTTTCAAACGATTGTAAAGTCGTTCATACATATAAAACATTTCTAAATAAATAGCCGTATTTTCTTTATTCGGTACGTGGTGATGGACAATATCAATCCAACCCTTCACCTCTTCAAGAGAATCAATTTTCCCAATTGCATACAAAGCAAGTGCCGCTGCCCCAAGCGCAGATGCTTCATGACTTTCTGGAACAAGCAATTCTTTCCCCATCATGTCAGATAACATTTGTCTCCAAAATGCAGATTTTGCGAAGCCTCCTGAAACACGTATTTCAGTAAGTGGACCCGTACAATCACGAATGGCAAGTGCAACTGAATACACACTCATACAAACTCCTTCCATGACAGCACGTATGAAATGTTCACGTTTATGCTGAAGGTTAATTCCAAAAAATGTACCACGAGCATTTGCATTCCAGTAGGGTGCACGTTCTCCAGATAGAAACGGTAAAAATAGCAATCCCTCTGCTCCAGCTGGTACACTTTCTGCATACTTAATTAATAAATCATAAGGATCAATCCCAAGCTTCCTTGCAACTTCTTGCTCTGGACTACCGAATTCATCACGTAGCCATCTTAATAAAATCCCGCCATTATTCGTCGGTCCACCGATTACCCAGTGCTCATCTGTTAATGCGTAACAAAAAGTTCTTCCTTTTTCATCTGTATTAACACTTGATGAAATTGTTCGAACTGCTCCACTTGTTCCAATCGTAATTGCAGCTGAACCAGGTGTTATAGCACCGACACCTACATTTGCAAGAACACCATCACTTGCACCAATAACAACTGGAGTATCCTCACTAATCCCCATCTTTTGTGCTAATTCCGGCTTCATTCCCGATAAAATATATGTAGTTGGTACAGGTACTGATAATTGTTCTGGTGACATATTTAACATAGTTAAAACATCTTCATCCCAGTTTAATGTTTCTAAATTAAATAACCCAGTAGCAGATGCGATAGAATAATCAACTACATAGCGTGAGAACAATTGATAAATGACATATTCCTTAATAGAAATAAATTTATGAGCAGTTCTGAATAAATCCGATTCTTCTTCTTTCATCCACAGTAATTTAGAAAGTGGTGACATCGGATGAATAGGTGTACCAGTTCTTCTATAAATGTCATGACCATTCATTTGTTGTAAGAGTTTTTCTGATTGTTTTGTGCTTCGATTATCTGCCCAAATGATAGAGCGCGTTAACGGCGCACCGTTTTCATCTACTGCAATTAAGGCATGCATTGCTGTACTAATTCCGATAGAAGAAATATCTTCCGGTAACACATTACCCTTCTCGATGGCAACGCTTACAGTTTTGTATACAGCAGCACATATTACATCAGGATCTTGCTCCGCCCATCCGACGTTCGGTTGAATGATTGGATAATCAATTGCATGTGAAGCAACGACTTTTCCCTTTTCAGTGAATACAACCGTCTTCGTACTAGTGGTACCGATATCAATCCCGATTACTCTCCCCCTTGTTTCCATGCGAATCTTCCCTTCGTTTCTAGCAAAATGTAATCTAGTAAACCGTTTACATGAATTAGTATATAAAATATTTTTTCATAAATCAAGTTATGAAAAGAAAATTTTTTTCAAACAAAAATATCCCCCCTATTTTATTTCACTTATCCATACACATAGAGCGACTAAATCTTTTGTTTAGTATTTGCTGGTTCGTTGTACGAAACCAACATCTCTCGTAAGATATTTGGAAATAAAAAGCTTTGAATTTCTCAAGCAAATAATTGTAATTCATTAGATACAGAAATAGACATACAAAAACGCCATCCTTTCCTGTGATTTTACAGAAAGAATAGCGTATTTT
>NZ_BOQD01000015.1 GCF_018332515.1 Bacillus hominis
CTTGCTTTTTGTTATAAAGTATATCCATTATTGATTTACTTTTTTTATAGTCTCGTTTTCCTCTATATGTTCCTCACGATATGAAATATTATGAGGATCTAGTCCATTTCCTAAAGAACCATAGAAATGCTCCCTATGCGGATCCACTAATTCACTTCCGTGATAATACACACGTGGTGTATTCCAAAGCGCTGCCAATGCTTTTGTCATCGGCATTTCGTGATAGCGTTCCGGCCACATTTCTTTAATTTTATCTTTTACTAATGGATAGTATTTAGAACTCATAGCAGGAAACAGATGATGTTCTGTATGGTATGAGAAATTGAAATGTAAAACGTCTACCCAGCGCGGCACTGTTACTGATAAACAGTTTGCTAACGGATCATTTACTGGAACAATTGGATTTAAGCGATGATTTGTTGCGATATATGCCATTACAATAAAGTTAGCAATTAACAACGGAATCACGTATGCAAAGAACCACTTTGTAGGTCCCATAATAAACAATAAACTAATCCAAACTGTCCAGGGCAAAAGAAGTTGTAGCCATACAGATTTTTGATTGGATGACTTAAATTCTTTTATAAAATGAAAGAACATTCGAGTCGAATGTAACGTAAATTGAATTGTTAGTGACAGAAAACTAAAGAATGAACGTACATGAAGGGGCATGCGATATACCCAACTCAAAAACTTACTCTTTTTTAGTTTCTCAAATGTCGGCCATGCATCTGGATCATTCTCTTCATGCTGTGTATGAACATGATGCGTTGCATTATGCCACTTTCTCCAAAGTTTTGGGCCAGTTGATAATGGCATAAATGCTATCGCGCCTAAAAAATCACGAAGCCATGCCTTTCTTACAACTGTTCCATGTAAAATTTCATGTCCTAAAAATCCAAGTGAAGCAAAACATAATCCGAGAACAATCGCAATTCCTAGATTTGCCCACACATTCAATTCAAATACACCAATCGCTATTAACCCCGCTAATGCCACAAGTAAATAAGCCAGTCCACCAAATAAACGAGTAGGCACTGGTTTAAATGCTTTTTTCGGCAAATGTGGTGATACACGTGCTGCATACCACCCAAACGTATGAAGCTCCTTCATCCTTTTGCCCCTTTCTTATGCCGCGCCCTGCGCAACTTGCATATATTAATTCTTGCTTCCAGATTGATTTTACTAGGTGATCCAAAAAGCATTTATTATAAGGAAAATATACTCACTCTACCGTCACTTATTTTTCGCTTTTATTATCAATGAAAAACATTTCTCTTTTTACTCTCTATCAACCTTTCCACATGATGAATCATAACAATAGAATTTCTATATTGTCAACAACTTTTATGACCTAGTAATAAAAGTTGGTTATATTTTTATAATTACACTTTATTGCACTAAAGAAAAAGTATAGATTTCACAAGGCTTTATCCGCTATACATATACATCCAATTAAACTCCATAGACTCTACCTCATTCAAGAACTCTCTATGTAATCCACAAATCGCATCACTTAAATTTAGCTTTATATAAATCCTACTTCCTCATACTGCCCCAACAAAATAATTATATTAAAATAATTTTATATTTCTTTTAATAAAAATAGGATGCTACTAAAACAACATACATGAATTCCATATAATATGGAAATATTAAAAGGAAAATTATTCTAAAATCAGGAGGTTTCCGCAATGACAAGTGATACATTTCCACAATTGCCATTATCTTATTGGATTGACTCTACTCCGTTTCCTACTTTCCCTCGTTTATCCGAAAATATAAAGACGAAAGTTGCTGTTATCGGTGCTGGTATTACAGGTATTACTACTGCCTATTTACTCGCGAAAGAAGGCATCGACGTTGTGTTAATTGATTCTGGCCTTATTTTAAACGGGACGACTGGACATACAACCGCAAAAGTAACAGCTCAACATGATCTTATTTACGACGAATTAATAAATCATTTCGGTGTTGAAAAGGCCAGGCTTTACTACGATTCAAATGATCATGCTCTACAATTCATAAATGACACTGTGCAAACATATAAAATCGACTGTAATTTCTCAAATGAAGATTCATATTTATATACAACTACTGATAACGGATTAAGAAATTTATCGAAAGAATATGAAGCTTATCAAAAATTAAATATACCTTGTGACTATGTTCAATCCGTGTCGATTCCTATTCCCGTACAATCTGCACTTGTAATGAAAAATCAAGCACAATTCCATCCCCTCCTTTATTTGAAAACACTTTTAGAAAAGTTTGTGGAAATGGGCGGAAAGGTCTATGAACAAACAACAGCTATGGATGTGGAAAAGGGAGATTATCCACAAGTAATTACAAAGGAGGGCCATCGCATCACTTGTGAATATGTTGTCTCTTGTTCACATTTTCCTTTTTATGATGCTAATAGCTTTTTCTTTACGCGAATGTACGCAGAACGCTCCTATGCTCTCGCAATAAAAGCAAAAACAGATTATCCAGGGGGCATGTATTTAAGTATCGATGATCCAAAACGCTCCTTACGCTCTATAACAAGCAATGGTGAAAAATTAATTTTAATTGGCGGCGAAAGTCATAAAACAGGGCAAGGAATAAATACGATGCTTCGTTATGAAGCACTATATTCTTTTGCTGAAGCAACTTTTGGAGTAGATGAAGTTCCCTATAGATGGTCAGCGCAAGATTTGATTACTCTAGACAAGCTCCCTTATATCGGACATATTAACGAAAGAAATCCAAATATATTTGTTGCAACTGGATATCGCAAATGGGGAATGACAACTGGAACTGCAGCAGCCCATTTACTGAAGGACTCCATTCTAAAAATCCAAAGTCCATATAAAGAACTGTTTGCACCATCACGCTTTCATGCAAATCCAGATATAAAAACATTCCTTTCTCAAAACATTGATGTTGCTAAACATTTAATTGAAGGGAAAATTGAAACCGCATTACGTAAACCAGAAGATCTTGAAGTTGGCGAGGGCTCTGTTGTACATGTTAACGGTAAACGAGCAGGTGCCTATAAAGATAAAGAAGGAAAATTACATATCGTCGACACGACTTGTACACACCTCGGCTGTGAAGTTGAATGGAACAACGGTGATTGTACTTGGGATTGTCCTTGCCACGGTTCTCGTTTTTCAATTGATGGAGATGTTATGGAAGGTCCGGCAGATCAACCATTGAAACAAGTTGATAACGAATAATTACAGATTCAGCGTGAATTTTCATTCGCTCTCTTTTGTAAGACTAACCATAACTAGCACCGTTTTCTTTATTCCTAAAACACAAAAAAGAGCATAAACTTACTTGTGCTCTTTTTTGTATACTTCAAACAACATATTTCGAAATAATGTATTCAAACTCTCAATATCGATCCCTAATCCCTTTTCAATTCCTTTCACGTATTGCTGATAGTAACTAATTTGTTCTTCTAAAAATTGATTTAGCACCTGAATTTTCAATCCAACATCTAATTCCGTACCCGCTTTTTTCTTTACTAACAACTTCTCAATCTCATTCAATACACTACGCTCTACTGATAGTTCCGTAATTAACCGGTCAAATTCTACAGGAGGCAAAGTCGATTTCTCCTCTAACCATTTACAAGCTAAAATAGGACGTAATACATAAAAGTACTTTTTCAACTTTACATTCTCACCTTGCAAAAATTCACGATAGTTTTTTGAAGCCATATGTAAGTAATGATATATTGTTGCTTTCGGATCAAAA
Organism: Bacillus hominis; assembly: GCF_018332515.1. Classification (GTDB taxonomy): domain Bacteria; phylum Bacillota; class Bacilli; order Bacillales; family Bacillaceae_G; genus Bacillus_A; species Bacillus_A hominis. The sequence continues at coordinate 3,748 of NZ_BOQD01000015.1, forward strand.
TCCTTTTCGCTCATTTGCTGAAGCTGTTCTGGAAGGTTCGAGTTTTTCGAATAAAAAATCGGTGATCGAACCCATTCCAGTAACGCTGGATTTGACTTTGCAAACAGTTGCAATGCCTTTTTAATATCCCAACCACTTATATCTAAATCATCACTAATTGGATATTCGATTACATCACGCTTATCATTGATTGATAAATACCATTCTACAGGGTGTATATAAACAAACCTAACATCATAATCACTATCTTTCGATGGAAACCCCCACGCCCGACTTCCCGATTCCACAGCAAATAAAATTTTCACATCATTCTCTTTTTCAATTCGTTCTAGTTCTAATTCAATTTTCTCTCTCATTTCATACCATCTCCATGTTTTGATTATTCCCCTGGAAATTCGACAAATATACGACTGATTTTACAATATATTAAGACAGCTGTCAGACAATTTCTGACAGCTCAATAAAGCACCTATTTTTTCTTTTCCATTACAGTAGCCGCAATGCGTTCAAACTCTTTTTGAATCTCCTCTTTAAATGCATCCACTTTTGAATAATCCATAGCAGAAATATAAATTCTTTCTAATTTATCACGGACTGATTTCGCTTTTGCTAAGAAAGACATCGCCTCATTCATTTTTGTTTTATACCGAATTGATACGTCACGAATTTCCGTCGCATACTTCTCATCTGTCCCTGGTGTAACAATGAGATCATACATATCAATAACCTCGTCACCCACGCGACTTGGAAAGTATTCATGCGGTGCTGTGCTATCAAAAATTGCAAATCCCAATTCTCTTACGATAATCATATCGAGACTATTCGGATCAAATCCACAATGATATATTTCTACTTCAAACCCTTTTTCTTCTGCTGCCTTTGCTAATTTTTTAAGCATCGTTGATTTTCCAGAACCTGGGCGCCCTTTTATAAAATAGCGATGCGGGAGCCCCTCCGTTAAATTAGGAACGAAATCAACTGCTCCTTTCGGTGTAGCAGCTCCTAGGAATCGATGTTTCACAATCGATTTTTTTCCACTTTTATCTGTAAATAATTTCTGTATAAGCTGATCTGTTAATTCGTTTGCTTTATTAAAATCAATGTTACTAATATATATTTTCTCCCACTCATCATGTATTACCAGCGCCTCTTTAAAATACCCGTAAGCTGCTTGAAAGGCTTTACTCGCCTCTGAAACGAATCGTTCAATTTCTAATTTTTGCTTTCTTAATTTATCGGAGTCCCAAGCAACGCCTAAATTTATATACTCTTCAACAACTCCAGGCATTTTCGGCTCAATAACGTGCGGTGATGTACCGTCAACAATCCCTACTTTTAATTTTGGAATAATCACACCATCAACTGATTTATTGTCAGAAGAACAATGTAAAAATTCAATATTATATCCTTTATCGACCCATTCACGCCCTATTGCCTTTATTAAAGAAGATTTTCCCGTTCCTGGGCCTCCCTTTAAAATAAACAACCTGTCTAGCCCCTTCAAATTCTCTTCATATAAGTTGTGAAATCCTCTAGCTGTATTTCCACCAGCATAATAATTCAATACATTCCCTGTCACTGCACTCACTCCTTCGCAGCATTCTACTTACATAAGCTACAATATGCGAAAATCTTTATTTGGGTGAATACCTATTTTGTATTGCACTAAAAAAGCAAAGATCACTTTTGACCTTTGCTTTTATATTTTTTATTTAAGTTAAGAAAGAATTGTTCCACCCTTGGACGTACCCAAGCTAAATAATCTTTATCTTTCTTCTTTGTACAAGCTATCTCTTCTCCATCTACCATTCCGACAAGTTCTAGTTCTAACAGTTGCCTCGTGAATGCTAGCATATTTACTTCTTCTGCCGGATACTCTTCTTTTAATTTCTCCTCAATTTCTCTCAATAAAAAACCGTCACGCATCATTGCTAGTGCATCAATCCAAAGTGGCGGCATTTCATATGTCTCCCCTGTAATCGTATCTTTTACAATATAATTCTTTTGCTCTTTTCGAAATTGAATCGTGTGTAAACATACAGTTGAATTTAATGTTAATTCCATCATACCACCCCTTTCATCATATCTGCATAGAAAAAAGGATGCGCCCCGCACCCCTTCTTTTCTTTTCATAACACTACCGAACCGTTACACGAGCTAAAAGCCGCATGTCGATATTTTCCTCCATTATAAACGAAGTGTTTTATAAAAAAAACCCTTCTTTAAACATTTTATAAAATGTTTATATTTACACAACAAGAACACTTTTCTGAAAAATAATTTCTTCAAATGTACTACACTGTTGGTAAATAAATTTCCACTTTCGTTCCTACGCCCATACTACTTTGAATCGCGATACTCCCTTGATGTTCCTCAATGATTTTGTATGTAATCATTAACCCAAGGCCTGTACCATTCTCCTTTGTTGTATAAAACGCCTTTCCGATTTTCTCTATTTTCTCATTCTCTATACCAAAACCTTGATCTTCAACAGAAATACACAAATTATCTCCAGCTTTTTTGAATGCACGAATATGAATGTCTCCACCTTCTTGCATCGATTCTATTCCATTTTTAATAATATTTAACAACACTTGTTTTAATTGCTTATCATCACCATTTATAGCGGGTAAATTCCCATCTACTTGCAAGTGGAATTTCACTTTATATTGAGCCGCATAACTTTCCATTAACTGCACAACATATAAAAGGATTTCTCGTATATTACACCATTCATAATTAATTGGTTTTGGTTTTCCTAATAACATCAATTCACTAACAAACCCGTTAATTCTTTCAATTTCTTGTAACATAATGTCATAGCTCATCGTATCAGCAGGGTTTCTTTCTTTTTGCATTTGCGTAAACCCTTTTAAAGCTGTTAATGGATTTCGAATTTCGTGAGCAATTGTTGTAGACATTGTACCAATAACAGCTAAATTTTCCGTCTCTTTCATATTGTTCATCATTTCAACAACGGTTCTTACATAAGATTGAAATCGTTTTAACAAAGAATGTGAAATAATAAAAAAGAATACACATAAAACAAGCGGAATCACAACTTTTACATCTTGTAATATAAACGTAAAAAATACATATTTTCCAATTACACTACAGGAAACTAAATAAAAATATTTTCTATTCACGAAAATCGGTGCAAATAAAATTAACAATATTTCAACCATGTTTCCATTTTCAAAAACACGATCACTGTGTAAATAAATCATTAAGTTATTAATAAGATCAATAAGCATGTACCCAATTAAAAATAAATATTTTACAAAATATACATAGCCTTGTTTTTGAAAATATATTGAAATAGGAAATAAAGATATTACTAATATATATACACCTATTCCCATACCACCTTCTGGCCACCCTATCCTCGCTGCATTAATATTCATAGCAGGATAAACGAAATAATAGATAATGTCATATAGAAAGAATAT
>NZ_BOQD01000016.1 GCF_018332515.1 Bacillus hominis
TCTGGTTTTTCTGGATCTGGTGTGCCAGGCTTCTCTGGATCTGGTGTGCCAGGCTTCTCTGGATCCGGTTTTTCAGGTTTTTCTGGACCTGGTGGTGCAAAGGAACTCAATGTGTTTAATACTTCTAGTTGAACTGAACTTATCATTCCTTTTGTTATTTCAAATGGAATTGGATTCGTTAATTTTTCATATCCTTTTGGTGCTTCTACTTCTACAAGCGTGTAGTTACCTACAGATAGATCTGAGAATTTTGCTTTTCCGTCTTTATCTGTTGTTACTTTCGCTACTACTTTACCTGTTTCATCATGAACTTCAAACACAGCTCCTGATAATACATTCTTGCTTTCAGCAGCCATTTTTGTTATTTCTACTGAACCTTTGTCTAACTGTTCATTCTCTACCTTTAGTGATAAGACTTCCGTCATACCTTTCTTAATTTCGAATGATACTGGTTCTGTTAACTTCTTGTAACCTGGTAAGCTTTCTTTTTCTACTAACTTATACTCACCTACAGATAAATCTGCAATCGTTGCTTTACCGTTTTTATCTGTTTTTACTTCTGTTACTACTTTGCCTTGTTCGTCTTGCACTTCAAAGACTACGCCTGCTAATGCTTTCTGGCTGTCTTTATCTACTTTTGTTATTTCTACTGAACCTTTATCTACTAGTTCATTCTCTACTTTTAGTGATAAGACTTCCGTCATACCTTTTTTAATTTCGAATGATACTGGTTTTGTTAGTTTTTTATAGCCTGGTAAGCTTTCTACTTCTACTAGTTTGTAACTTCCCACAGATAGATCTGAAATTTTCGCTTTTCCTTCTTTATCTGTTGTTACTTTTGATACTACTTTTCCTTTTGAATCTTGAATTTCGAAAGTTACACCTGCTAATACCGCGCCACTTTCTTTGTCCACTTTTGTTATTTCTACTAAGCCTTTATCTACTAGCTCATTCTCTACTTTTAGCGATAAGACTTTCGTCATACCCTTTTTGATTTCGAATGATACTGGTTCTGTTAACTTCTTGTAACCCGGCAAGCTTTCTTTTTCTACTAATTTATACTTGCCTACAGATAAATCTGCAATCGTTGCTTTACCGTTTTTATCTGTTTTTACTTCCGTTACTACTTTGCCTTGCTCATCTTGCACTTCAAAGACTACACCTTCTAATACTTTCTGGCTGTCTTTATCTACTTTTGTTATTTCTACGTTACCCTTGTCTAACATTTCGTTTTCGACTGTTAAAGCAAGAGATTTTGTCATACCTTTTTCAATTTGGAAAGTAGTTGGATCTACTAATTGCTTATACCCTTTTGGTGCTTTTACTTCTACCAACTTGTATGTTCCAACTGATAAATTAGTAACTTGTGCGTGTCCTTTTTTATCTGTCGTTATTTTAGCGACTACTTGCCCTGCTTCATCTTGAATCTCAAATACTGCATCAGCTAAAGCATCTTTATTTTCTTTGTCTACTTTTGTAATTTCTACATTTCCTGTATCCACTAATTCATTTTCGACTGTTAATTGTAATGCTGTTACTCTACCTTTTTCAATTTCGAATGAAATTGGTTTTTCTAGCGCTTTGTATCCTGCAGGTGTTTCTACTTCCACCAACTCATACTTTCCAATAGATAAATCTGAAACATTTGCTTTTCCTTCTTTATCCGTTGTTACTTTCGCAACTACTTTCCCTTTTGAATCACGTACTTCAAACACAACACCTTCTAGTGGTGCTTTACTATCTTTGTCTATTTTTGTGATTTCAACATTCCCCGTATCCACCATTTCATTTTCTACAGTGAACGCTAGAGATTTTGTCATACCTTTTTTAATTTCAAATGGTACTGGTTTTTCTAATTTTTTGTAGCCTGGTAAGCTCTCTACTTCTACTAGCTTGTACTTACCTACAGATAAATCTGCAATTTTTGCTTTTCCTTCTTTATCTGTCGTTACTTTCGTTACTACTTTGCCTTGTTCGTCTTGCACTTCAAAGACTACACCTGCTAACGGCGCCTTATTATCTTTATCTATCTTTGTAATCTCTACATTTCCCGTATCTACCATTTCATTTTCTATTTTTAATGGTAGAACTTCTGTCATACCTTTTTTGATTTCGAATGATACTGGTTCTGCTAGCTTTTTATAACCCGGCAAGCTTTCTTTTTCTACTAATTTATACTTTCCTACAGATAAATCAGCAATCGTTGCTTTACCGTTTTTATCTGTTTTTACTTCTGTTACTACTTTGCCTTGCTCATCTTGCACTTCAAAGACTACACCTTCTAATACTTTCTGGCTGTCTTTATCTACTTTTGTTATTTCTACTGAACCTTTATCTAACTGCTCATTCTCTACTTTCAACGATAAGACTTCTGTCATACCTTTTTTAATTTCGAATGATACTGGTTCTGTTAACTTCTTGTAACCTGGTAAGCTTTCTTTTTCTACTAATTTATACTTCCCTACTGATAAATCAGCGATTTTTGCTTTACCATCTTTATCTGTTTTTACTTCCGTTACTACTTTTCCTTGCTCATCTTGCACTTCAAAGACTACGCCTTCTAATGCTTTCTGACTGTCTTTATCTACTTTTGTAATTTCTACTGAACCCTTGTCTAACTGTTCATTCTCTACTTTCAATGATAGGACTGTCGTCATACCTTTTGTAATCTCAAATGATACTGGATCTGTTAGTTTCTTGTAACCTGGTAAGCTTTCCGTCTCTACTAATTTGTACTTTCCTACAGATAGATCTGAAACGTTTGCTTTTCCTTCTTTATCTGTTGTTACTTTTGATACTACTTTTCCTTTTGAATCTTGAATTTCGAAAGTTACACCTGCTAATACCGCGCCACTTTCTTTGTCCACTTTTGTTATTTCTACTAAGCCTTTATCTACTAGCTCATTCTCTACTTTTAGCGATAAGACTTTCGTCATACCCTTTTTGATTTCGAATGATACTGGTTCTGTTAACTTCTTGTAACCTGGTAAGCTTTCTTTTTCTACTAATTTATACTTGCCTACAGATAAATCTGCAATCGTTGCTTTACCGTTTTTATCTGTTTTTACTTCCATTACTACTTTGCCTTGCTCATCTTGCACTTCAAAGACTACACCTTCTAATACTTTCTGGCTGTCTTTATCTACTTTTGTTATTTCTACTGAACCTTTATCTACTAGTTCGTTTTCTACTTTCAGTGATAGGACCTCTGTCATACCTTTTTTAATTTCGAACGATACTGGTTCTGTTAACTTCTTGTAACCTGGTAAGCTTTCCGTCTCTACTAATTTGTACTTTCCTACAGATAGATCTGAAACGTTTGCTTTTCCTTCTTTATCTGTTGTTACTTTTGTTACTACTTTATCTTTTTCATCATGCACTTCAAAAGTTACACCCGCTAATACCGTGCCACTTTCTTTGTCCACTTTTGCAATTTCTACTGAACCTTTGTCTACTAGCTCATTCTCTACTTTTAATGATAAGACTTCTGTCATACCCTTTTTGATTTCGAACGATACTGATTTGGCTAGTTTTTTATAGCCTGGTAAGCTCTCTACCTCTACTAGCTTATATTTTCCTACAGATAGATCTGAAACGTTTGCTTTTCCTTCTTTATCTGTTGTTACTTTCGTTACTACTTTGCCAGCTTCATCTTGGATTTCAAAGACTACACCTTCTAATACCGCGCCACTTTCTTTGTCCACTTTTGTAATTTCTACCGAGCCTTTATCTACTAGTTCGTTCTCTACTTTTAGTGATAAGACTTTCGTCATACCCTTTTTGATTTCGAATGATACTGGTTCTGTTAACTTCTTGTAACCTGGTAAGCTTTCTTTTTCTACTAATTTGTACTTTCCTACTGATAAATCAGCGATTTTCACTTTACCATTTTGATCTGTTTTTACTTCTGTTACTACTTTGCCTTGCTCATCTTGCACTTCGAAGACTACGCCTTCTAATGCTTTCTGACTGTCTTTATCTACTTTTGTTATTTCTACGTTACCCTTGTCTAACATTTCGTTTTCGACTGTTAAAGCAAGAGATTTTGTCATACCTTTTTCAATTTGGAAAGTAATTGGATCTACTAATTGCTTATACCCTTTTGGTGCTTTTACTTCTACCAACTTGTATGTTCCAACTGATAAATTAGTAACTTGTGCGTGTCCTTTTTTATCTGTCGTTATTTTAGCGACTACTTGTCCTGCTTCATCTTGAATCTCAAATACTGCATCAGCTAAAGCATCTTTATTTTCTTTGTCTACTTTTGTAATTTCTACATTTCCTGTATCCACTAATTCATTTTCGACTGTTAATTGTAATGCTGTTACTCTACCTTTTTCAATTTCGAATGAAATTGGTTTTTCTAGTGGTTTGTATCCTGCCGGTGTTTCTACTTCCACCAACTCATACTTTCCAATAGATAAATCTGAAACATTTGCTTTTCCTTCTTTATCCGTTATTACTTTCGCAACTACTTTCCCTTTTGAATCACGTACTTCAAACACAACACCTTCTAATGGTGCTTTACTGTCTTTATCTATTTTTGTGATTTCAACATTCCCCGTATCTACCATTTCATTTTCTACTTTTAATGATAGGACCTCGGTCATGCCTTTTTTGATTTCAAATGATACTGGTTTTTCTAGCTTTTTATAACCAGGTAAACTTTCTACCTCTACTAATTCATATTTTCCTACAGGTAAATCTGAAACATTTGCTTTTCCATCTTTATCTGTCGTTACTTTTTTAACTTCATTGCCCTTCTCATCTTGGACAACGAACGTTACTCCCGCTAACGGTACTTTATTATCTTTGTCTACCTTTGTTATCTCTACATTTCCCGTATCTACCATTTCATTTTCTATTTTTAATGATAGGACCTCGGTCATGCCTTTTGTAATTTCAAACGATAATGGCTCTGTTAGTTTCTTATAGCCTGGTAAACTTTCTTTTTCTACTAATTTGTACTTTCCTACTGATAGGTCTGTAATTTTTGCTTTTCCATTTTTATCTGTTTTTAATTCTTTTACTACTTGTCCAGCTTCATCTTGCACTTCAAAGACTACACCTTTTAATGCTTTTTGACTGTCTTTATCTACTTTTGTTATTTCTACTGAACCTTTATCTAACTGCTCATTCTCTACTTTCAACGATAAGACTTCTGTCATACCTTTTTTAATTTCGAATGATACCGGTTCTGTTAACTTCTTGTAACCAGGTAAGCTTTCTTTTTCTACTAATTTATACTTTCCTACAGGTAAATCTGAAACATTTGCTTTTCCATCTTTATCTGTTTTTACTTCCGTTACTACTTTGCCTTGCTCATCTTGCACTTCAAAGACTACGCCTTCTAATGCTTTCTGACTGTCTTTATCTACTTTTGTTATTTCTACTGAACCTTTATCTAACTGCTCATTCTCTACTTTCAATGATAGGACTGTCGTCATACCTTTTGTAATCTCAAATGATACTGGATCTGTTAGTTTCTTGTAACCTGGTAAGCTTTCCATCTCTACTAATTTGTACTTTCCTACTGATAGATCTGAAACGTTCGCTTTTCCTTCTTTATCCGTCGTTACTTTTTTTACTACTTCACCTTTCTCATTTTGGACTTCAAATACAACACCCGCTAATACTGCGCCGGTTTCTTTGTCCACTTTTGTAACTTCTACACTACCTTTGTCTACCATTGCATTTTCTACTGTTATTGGGAATATGCCATCCCCTGTTACATTTACTTCGAACTTTGTTTCTTTTAATTGGTATCCTTCAGGCGCTTTCGTTTCTTTTAAAATATATTTCCCTGGTGCTAGCGGTTTAGAAATTACCTTACCATCTTTATCTGTAACAATATGTTCAACTACTACATCGTCTTTTATTACATCAAACTCTGCATTTGCTAATGCTTTACCACCATTTTCTGAATCAATTTTCTTTAATTCAATTTGACCCTTTTGCATGGTATTTTTAATTTCAATTGTTTTTGTCTCTCCAGCTTGAAGTGTAACCTCTACCGGACTTGTTAATTTTTCATATCCCTCTGGCGCAACTGTTTCATAAATTTCATACGTTCCAGGAGCTAAAATTTGAGGTACTGAAAAACCGTTTTCATCCGTTTTCAGTTTTGCAACAACTTCATTTGCACTGTTTTTAACTCCAAATTCGGCACCTTTTAACCCTTTGTTCGAATCCTCAGCATCTATTTTATGAATAGCTACTGTACCATCTTTTGGAGGTTCAGGTGGCGTAACAGTTACTTCCTTCGAAGTTAATTTTTTATCATCAAAATGTAATTCTGCTTTATTAGGAATCTTCTTATCTACGTAAGAAGATAAGTCTACATCAGCTTTAATTTTCGCCTTAATATTCAAGTTAATCATCTGGTCTTCATATGACTTATAGTCAAAGCCCTCACCAAACGTAAATGTTACTTCGCTTTTTTGTTTATCTATCGTTAGTGTTCCTTTAGAAGTAATATCTTGGCCATTTTGATCATACACTTTTGCCTCTAATACTTCTAAAACATCTTCTAAATCATCACTAATTACCATAGATGTGTAATTAGGAGGATCTTTCGGTATATGCGCACCAACTTGATATTGAATAGGTTGGTCCATTTGTGTTAACTGCTGATTCTCTACAAGCTTACCATTCTCATCAACTATATTTTTTTCAATGCTAGGTGGATTATTGTCACCTGAACCAGTTCCTCCCCCACCACTTACGAATACTTGTCCTACTTTTTCTTCAGTTTTAATATTTGTGCCTTCTAATTTCACTGTATTTTTATGAGGCTTTGCAGCAGGATTTGTAACTTTTGTTTTATATCTTAAAATATAGCCTTTTGAACTGTCTGGAAATTCAATTGTAAATCCAGCCTTCGTTGCATTGATCTTAATTTTAGATAAATCTGCTGGTTTAACTTCTGTAGGTACATAATCATCTTCAAATACTGCTTCTTCTAATACGATACTGTCTGTAATTAATTCATGGCCAGGTCCTAATATATCTGTTAATTTAGAATCCTGTATTTCTGTTCCAGTTGCATTTACATATACAAGCCATTCTGCAATTGAAGGGTCTTCCTTATTGTAATTACCCCATTTCAATAGATTATCCGTATTTGGCCTTGGCTCTGGTCTTTCTGTCGTATTACTTACACTTACTTCTTTATTTACGATTTGACCATCAACATCAAACTCTAATGGAATTTTTTCCACACCATCGTATGCCTCTAGAGCAAAATAGAATTCTACGAATAAAGAACCTTTAACGTTATTCTTTCCTTCTACATAATCACCCATAGTACACGTTAGTTTACCATTTATCATCTGACATGTGCCGACCACTTTGCCTTCAGAATCTTTCAAATCAAAAGTCATATTCATAAGATCTTTTCGAAATTCTTTTGGCATATCAATTGTGAATTGATCTCCGCTTTTTATCTGTCCTTTAGCAGACCACTTCACCTCAACTCTCATACCATCAGAAGCTTGATAAGGTTCTGATGTCGTGCCATCAGCACGGGAAATATTAATCTCGTCCACTGGATTTTTTATCACAGCGGCTTGAATAACTGGAGCCCAGACATTTAGCACAGAAAATAATACTAGAAAAATTAATGAAACCATCGAAACATATCTTTTAGTACTTTTCATTTGCATACTTTCCTCCTAAATTATTATATTTATATAATAAAAAGACCATCTAGTTGCCTCGAAATGTGCAACCAGACGATCTTAGTAACCAATATATTACCTTAGACTCTAAGCTTTGCGGCCTATCCTTTCGAATAGTGTGCTAAAAATATGTTCTATTATTTTTTTCGTTTCATTTTCCTCTTTAACCAAATATTACTATACCGTCTGGACGGTTTTAATACAACACTTTGTGAAATTGTTGTATTATTCTAACAAAAAAACCCAATTCAACACTAGGTTAAATGAACTAATGTTGAATTGGGTTTATTCTATAGTTTGTATATTCTATTTATAAGAAGCTTTTATGAGAGCTTGAATTACTTTTTCTCTTAATTCGGGGCTTAGTCTTCCAAACCCTAAATATTCCGAATACCATAATCCATCTGCTGCTAATCTAATAATTGTGGCACAAACTGAATCAGTTTCATCATTTTCTATTTGATTTTGCAATTGCTGAAACAATTGTTGTAATGGCTCAAGTAATTCAGGTTTTAGCATTAATGCTGCCATCATACTACTAGACAACTCTTCTGTTCTTCTCTCATTACTTAATCTTTCCTCTACAAAAGAGCGAACCCACTTTCCTTTCTTCTCTGAGTCTTCCGCTACTTTATTGTGAATAGCCCCCTGATAATCCTCCACCCCTTTGAGTATCATCCCCTCTATTAAAGCTTCTTTATTTGAAAAGTGATATAACAATCCACCTTTACTTACGCCTGCCTCTTTTGCTACTGCTTCTAAAGTTAGTTTAGCAACCCCTTTATATTGCACAATTTGAGAAGCGGCAACTAAAATTTTTTGCCGTGTTATGCTCGTTTTCATTCCTTTTTAAAACCCCTCTTCTACTAAATTTATATAAATACAAATCTTATTTTTAATATTGTTGAGTACTACTAAGTATTTTCTTTATACAACAAAAGCTTCACTACCTTTGAATTGTTAGTTGCTTCTTCTATTAAAAATTTCCATATCATTCAATATGATAACATCAAACATACAACGTTGACTATACATCTACATTTGTATGTTTATCCCTAATATATCCATTAACAGGATTTACTGGTTCAGTCTTTCCAATTACTTTATCATCTTTATTGTTTTACTTTATAGAGCGGCGTTAATTCTTTCATCACTAAATAAAAAAAGTCATTACTCCTGCTGAATTGAGTAATAACTTTTTACTTAACAAATTTGCTTCCAACTAGCATCCTTCACATCTTCACTAGTCGGTTTTCTAACTGAGCCAATACAATATTCCTCGTAAGCATCGAACGCAATGAAATTTTTCTGCGCTTGTCTTAAAGAAACTTCATTTGCTCCGCCTTCAAAATCAGGATCGTTAAACTGAACCTCATCATCTTCCCAAAAACATATGCTGCAGATCTCATATGTACCTGGTGCTTCTTCTTCTAATGTTTTATATCCGCAGCATGGACAGGTGTATTTCATTTTGTCACTCCTGTTTTTTTCTCCCATATATTCCGCCCCACAAAGAATGTAACAGCGCAAATCATAGTTATCCCTATGAAATACATCATTTCAAGAGTACGAACTTCTTCATATGCAGCTGGAACTCCTACCATTACAGACAAAAAGATAAAAACAATACTAAAAGCTAAAAGTAGATATAATAATAAGGATATAATATAACTCAATTTAAATCGTAAAATAATACCTCTAAACAATAACTCTCCAAGAAGACATCCACCTAAAATAATAGGTGTTCCAAAATACAATGTAAGGGCCCCCATTTGCGCAGTAGCTTGAATTACATTTTCAAGTATGGTTAAGGTTTTCTCATTAAATCTTTCCATCCTATCATATAAATCAAGTACCGTTAATGAAATAAATAAACTTAATATAGAAAATGAATACGGAATTAAAAATTTGCTCAATCTCATTCACCTCACTTTTTTCTTTACATATATTATTCATTATTTTCTATCATTTTTACATAAAAAAATAACCCTCTATAATAAAACATAGATGGAAGAATTTCTATATAAAAAACCTATACCTTATCCTGATGTGAGCCCCGAAAACAGAACGCATATCAAAACACCTAAACCATTTGCTCCCTATATTCTTTAGGGTAGATGGTTTAGGCGTTTTATTAAAAAGTAGTACCTTCTTTTTTATAATATTCTTTTGAAATCTCTTCATAAAATGCTGCCGATGTCGAGTAGAAATAAGGTGCTAACCATAAGAAACCGATTCCAAAGGTAAGAATACTTAAAAGGAACCAGCCAAGGAAACTTAAGCATAGTAAAAAGTAATCCATTTTATGCCCATCCATCATACGACGACTTTCAGTAATTGCTTGATTTGCTGTGTATTCTGGATGATCATTCAAAATAAAATACGTCATAGAATAAGAAAATGATTTAATAATACCCGGGATAATAAGAAGTAATGTCCATAGAATTAAGTACACATACATTAGTAAATATGTTAAAAACGACTTCATAAGCTTACTTCCATCATTAAACCATCTAAATATATGACCAATGCGAACACTAGTCCCACGAATTGCATTTAAAACAAGATAATAGGCGCCCATTGTTAACGGACCGATAACAAGCATTGCAATAATACTTACTGTAAGCGACTCACTTGCTTCTTCCCAACCCCAAAATATCGAGAAAATACCTGTGAATAGAAGTTCAACAACTCCAATAAGGATTCCAATTAATAAGGTTGCCCCTACCGCTAATCCCCACTTACCTTTTAATGCATCAAGTGCTTCTCTTTTCAACTGACTTATCATATATAACCTCCTACTAATATTTCTATATTAGTATACCATTTATATCAAAAATTTCACAAATTCCCCTGAAATAGAAGGAGAATACCTTTTTTTCTGATACGTATTGAGAAATATGAGCTGTATTTGCACCAATATATGAATTAAACTACTCATTTCTCTATAACAAAAAAGCCTGCCTTTCATACTAGGCAAGCCATTTCATTTAATCTTCACTTATTCTTTTCTTATACCAATTCTGCATTCTCTCCGCATCTTCTACTCTCGTATGCTCTAGTTTATAATTCGATGATGCACTAGAAAACGTATACGTACATAAATCCGCCCGGCGCTGGAAATATGATTGTGTTTTTTCAATTGATTGGACGTGTCTTCTTCTGACAAGTCCTGTATGTTTCCCAATACTACGATGTATAATCGTAATTTGCTCTCCATTTACACCGTAACCATTTGTTTTAAATGTTGCGTATCCAAGTGTAAAGATGAGGATAGCGAGCGGTAACAACGCCCACATAATGTAATACTTTTCAAAGTATATGCTTATTCCCGTAAGCGGGATTGCTAGTATTGCGAAGAAAATGAAACTATCAATTAAGTAACGGCGCAAGGCTGCTTTTGGTAATGCAATAATGTTTGTATTCAGTTCGTATGGTAATTGTAAATGTGCGAGTAACTGTTGCACGCGATCTTTTCGAATAATTGGATGTAGCGTAACTTTTTCTTCTTTTCCTTCACTTTGAATGACTTCTACTTGCACAGCACAATAACCGAATGGCTGACGTAAAATACTTTCTTTTATCGTAATACCTTGAATACGGTGCAATTTTAGTACAAGTTCTTTCTTTTCAAGCAAACCTTGAGAAATACGAACTTCGTCGTTCTTTCGATTTACTTTGAAATCCCCATGTTTCAACGCATAACCAATTGTAGATATAATCCAAGAAACGACTAGTAAAATAGCTATCATGTAAATCCAGCCATATATATCATGGTCCATTACATAAGATTCTACGCTATTTTTGATCCATTTCGGAATATACTCATCCACTTGGTTATAAACGAAAAATATTAAAGAGAATAATAATCCAAACTGACCAGATGTAATAGACGCTAATAAAATTTCTTTCCAAGTTAATTTATACTCTGTCGCTTGTTTTTCCTCTGTAACAATCTCTTTTTCTACTACTTCTTCTGATGGTTCTTCTGTTTTCACATCTAGAGTTGGCTCATTTAGCAAGGAAATAAGCTCCGTCGCCTCTTCTACTGTAATACCAGCTAAACTAACTTCTGCATCATCGCCTCCGCCAGCTGTTTCGATTTGAATTTTCTTTAAACCGAGCATTTGGTATAACACGTTAGAACTTGTATTAATAGTTTGGACACGTTCTTTATTTAAGTAGCTCTCCTTCTTCACAAAGAGCCCTTGTTTCACATGTAATACGTTATTTTCGACCCAGTATGTTGTGTAATACCATTTTTCAAACGCTGA
Organism: Bacillus hominis; assembly: GCF_018332515.1. Lineage (GTDB taxonomy): Bacteria > Bacillota > Bacilli > Bacillales > Bacillaceae_G > Bacillus_A > Bacillus_A hominis. The sequence continues at coordinate 11,954 of NZ_BOQD01000016.1, forward strand.
AAAAATAGTGAGTAAACCGAATCCAGCGGGGATTAAATACCAAAATGGGAACTTTCCGTTTAAACTAAACATGAAAATAATTAGTGGTATAAAGTCTGTTATTTTTAATTCTAATAACATCGTGATGGGATGCTGTCTCTTATACATCCTCATCACTCACTTTCGCTAATTCTGCAATTCTCGTTTTTAGCATTTCTGCTTCATACATCGTTAAGCCTGGAATGCTGTGAGAAGTTGCTGCTGTTGAAATATGTAATTCTGCTAATCCATATTTTCTCATAATTGGTCCTTGTTCAATTGTAACGTGCTGTACACGAATCATCGGTACTAATACGCGCTTTACTACGAAAAGACCGTGCTGAATTTCAAGCTCTTCCTCATTTAATTGATAGCTGTAATAACGCTGACGCAATTTCGGAAACGTAAAGTAATCAAACGGCGTATATACAATTGTTAATCCGATGAGGACATAGAAAATCCAAGCCCACCAATTAAACTTAATCATAAAGAAAAGATATGCCAAAATAACTATAATACTAATTCCTAGCTCAATTAAGGAACGCGTTTTCCACACCTTGACCATGTCAGGGTGAATTTCATTTTTCAATGGATCCATGTAACCACTCCAAATCTAGTAATCTAATATATGAATACTCTTAATCTACATTTTACATAACTTTACAAAAAATTGAAATTTAATTATTTATCCGCTTTTTTCTCAGGAATAAAATATCCGAACCAAAGTAGCCAAACGAAACCGATTAATGCAAACCAACCTTTATCCGCTTGAAAAGCTTCAATCATACCTGGAATTTTATAAATCCCAACAAATCCAAGAAAACCGAGCCACCAGTTTTTTTGCATTTTCATCTTTAGTCCTCCTTCATTACGTTTTTCACATTCCGAATCCAAATTTCTTTATACTTTAAATCGAATCCTATTAATATGTAATTACTCATGTTATCAATAACGAGCGCTAACGTATGAGCATTTTCTTCTGTTGCATGTTGTGACACAACACCAAGTTCCACACCTTGCTTCAATAAATCGTGGAATCCATTTAAGAAATCTTCTTGTATTTCAAATAAACGTTTCTGATATTTTTCATTTCGCGTCGCACTTACGATGAATTCATTTATAACGCGTAATATACCTTCTTGGCCTTTATACTCAGACAACATTTGTAAACCATCTGCGATCAACTTTTCTTCAAAGTTTTCTTTCGTATAGTGTTCTTTATCGAAGTAACCCACGAATTGATATCCAGAAAAAATTTCTTCAAATAAAAAATCAACTAACGCTTCTTTAGACGGAAAGTGATAATAAATAGCTGGCTTTGATATGCCCACTTCTTTCGCAATCATGGAAAGACTCATCTTCTCGATGCCGTGCTCTGCCATAAGTTTAAATGATGCCTCTACAATGTTCTGCGATGTTTGTAAATTCTTTGTCATACTATACCTCACTTTTTTTTACTTACCGGTCGGTAAATAAATTGTAAAATGAAACGGAATGATTTGCAAGTTAATCAGCGTTTGGAAAGGAACTTTTTGATGAATCTAGAAAAGTATAAAGTAAAAATAACATATAACAATAAGGAGGACATTCATATGGGATATGGAGGTAAAGGTGGTAGTGGTGGCACTGGCGGCGGTGCAGATGGCCAAGATGGTAAGAGTGGTAGTAGCGGATCTATATTACTCATTGTGCTCTTTATCGTATTGATTATCGTTGGAGCTAGCTATAGCGGACTTGGCCTTAGTTAGACTGAACTTTCACCAGTAAGAGCACGCAAAATAGAAAGCACGGGCTGTTAATACAGCCCGTGCTTTCTATTTTCAGTATTCTTATAATGCTTCATCTATATTTCCAACTCGCAAGCGTAAATCATTATTGATCATCCACAATAATATATGCTGTTCTGATTGGCCCATGCACACCTACGACAAGGTTCATTTCAATATCCGCGCTATTTGATGGACCTGAAACGAAGTTCACACAAGCCGGCAGATTTTCTCCTAATGTATTTTGATCATGGATTAGTTTTGTAGCTTGGGTTAATCTTGGTACAATCGTACTTTTAGGAACGATTGCAATGTACGACTCTGGAAGAAGACTAACATGTCTCCCTTTTAACCCATCATTAAATAGCACAACGGTTCCTGATTCTGCCAAAGTCATATCACTGAACGTAATGCCAAGGTCAGCAGCTTTCGCAAATTCTATGTCCTCTTCTTTATGATCTAATCCCCATGTACGAAAATGTGTTGTACCTTCATTTTTGAAAAATGGAGTAAGACCATATTCATTAAAGCGCTCATCATTCGCATACATAGCAGATTTGATATTCCATTCTTTTATTAAAGATTGAAATGTTTCAACAAGATTTTCCTTTGTTGTTCGCTTCACTTCTGTATGAATTACTTCGCAGTGTTCTATTAACTTTAATACAAGTTCGTCTTGTGTGAGCCCTTCAAAAACAGTCCACTGCGGTGAAACAGACCATTTCGGTTTTTCCACTGCTTCTGGACGTTTCCTACCAAGTTTTTCTGATAATTGGAGTAAAAATTCATCACGATTTTGGATGGCCATCATTGTTCTCCTTTTCGTGTTTTTTAAACCATTCTCGAAACGGTTGTTTTTTCGGAACCGGAAAATCTCTCGCATCCGTCCAATCTTTTAACGGCCCAATGCCGCGCTCGATTTTATCTCCTTTTGCAAGAGGTTTTAATGCATACGGAGCGCTCTTCGCAGCAAAAGAAAATAATTTAGGACTCTTCACCACTTTTTCAAAACCTTTCATAGCTACGTTCCAAGCTACAGGTGATTGTTTTTCTTCTACGATGCGGCTGCGATGTTTAATTAATAAATCGTGCAATGGGATTTTCACTGGACATGCTTCTGTACAAGCACCACAAAGGCTAGATGCATAAGGCAAATCCTTATATTCATCATATCCCCCTAAAAGCGGTGTTAACACAGCTCCAATTGGCCCTGGATAAATAGAGCCATATGCATGTCCACCAATATGCCTGTATACAGGACACACGTTAATGCATGCCGCGCAACGAATGCACTGAAGGACACTTTGGAATTCTGTTCCTACAATATCAGAACGGCCATTATCAACGATGACTAAATGAAATTCCTCAGGTCCATCTGTCCCACCAGGCTCAGTTAACCCTGTAATATAACTTGTTAACTTTTGTCCTACAGAACTTCGGCATAGAAGTGTTACTAAAACATCAAGCTCTTCCCATGTCGGAACGATACGTTCCATCCCCATAACTGTAATTAACGTTTTCGGAAGGGTCGTAGTAAGTCTTGCATTTCCTTCGTTTGCTACGATAGAAATTGACCCCGACTCTGCAACAGCAAAGTTACATCCAGTCACCCCTATATCCGCTGCAAAAAAATCATCACGTATATACGATCTTACAAACCTCGCCATTTCCGTAGGATCAGATGTTCCAGTGTAATTTAACTTTGTTTTAAATATTTCACAAATGTGTTCTTTATCTTTGTGAAGACACGGAACAACAATATGTGACGGAGGATCATGATCGTTCACTTGTAGAATAAATTCAGCAAGATCTGTTTCTAACACTTCCGCTCCAGCTTCTTCAATCGCTTCATTTAAACTAATCTCTTCTGTTACCATCGATTTTGATTTCACAATTTTTTTCGCATTTTTCTTTTTTACAATCTCTTTTACATATTCCCTTGCGTCTTCTGCAGTCTTTGCGAAATAAACAAAACCACCGTTTTTCTCAATATTTTCACTTAGCTGATGTAAATAATAATCAAGGTTTTCTAATGTATGCTTTCGAATTTCTTCTCCTAAAGCTCGCCATTCCTCCCAATTCCCAAGACTCTCAGTAGCTTTTAATTTCTTGACTCTAAGACCATCTTGCGCTTTCCTGACAGCCTGTCGCATAAATTGATCCCCAATGCCTGTTTCAGTACGCTTATGAAAGGGATCGTTCCCAATTTTCATTCCCATCTCTTTATCCCCCCTCTTATTTTCGATCTTCATTTAATACTTGAGCAATATGTTTTACATCAATTGGATAACCATTACGTGTTAAACGTCCTTTTATATTCATTAAGCAGCTACAATCCATCCCAATTAACAATTCCGCACCGGTTTCCATAATATGCTTTACTTTTTCCTCAACCATTTGCTCAGAGATTTCTGGCATTTTCACCGAGAATGTCCCTCCAAATCCGCAGCAATCATAATTATGCGGCAATGAAACAACTTCCAGTCCCTTTACACATTTCAATAATTTTTGCGGCGGTTCCTTAATCCCCATTAATCGGCTCATATGACAAGATGTATGAACCGTTGCTTTTTTATGAAGCTCCGCACCTAAATCTTCTTTCCCTAATACTTCAACAAGAAATTGTGTGAATTCATATGTTTTATTTCCAAGTTCAGTAGCTTTTTTCTTCCACTCCGCTTCACTTTCAGAAAATAAGCTAGAAAACTCGTGAACCATCATAGCGCAAGACCCCGATGGTGCCACAACATATTCTGAACTAGCAAAGGCTTCAATCATATGTTTTGCAGCTGTTTTTGTTTCTTTCACATACCCGCTATTATAGGCAGGTTGTCCGCAGCAAGTTTGAGTTTTTGGAAAATCAACTTCACACCCTAAATCTTCAAGAATTTCCACAACATCTTTCCCTACTTCTGGATAAAAAACATCTGCAACACAAGTAATAAATATTGATACTTTCATATTTGCACCCCTAAATACAGTAAAGTAAGCTCAAGTAACTTTATAACCAAATCTTCCTTTGTTGTATATTATTGGTAAGTATTAAAAAAATATGAATAAAAATATAAAAAAAGTGATTGAGGACTATCTCAATCACTTTTAATATGTAATTACCTCTTTTTTCCTTTTTAACTAATACTCCACATTACCTTAAACATTTTAATGTGTTTCTAATGGTATTTTCCCAATATCCGAAAC
>NZ_BOQD01000017.1 GCF_018332515.1 Bacillus hominis
TTAAATATATACCAACGTTAGTATTGTTTATTTTGGCTTTCATTTCTTCTGTTATGTTTGTATTGAATAACGGAATGGGAGAGCTGATGATAGCAGTCTTCTTAGGACTTGTAGCAGTAGCGAACTTTCTCTTACTACTTGCGTTAAAAGTAGTTCGTATGATTGTTGCAAAAGGAAAGTAGAGCATAGGAATTCGATGCTCTACTTTTTTATTTATAAAAAAACCCCTCACAAAGAGGGGTTTTAATGTGGCAAGAATACCAATTGATAAGCAAACAAAATTCCAAATAAATATATAAGTGGATGAACAGCGCGGAATTGTCCTTTTGCCACTTTCATAAGAGGGTATGAAATAAATCCAAGTGCGATCCCTGTTGAGATACTTGATGTAAGTGGCATGCTTAAAATTACTAAAAATGCTGGGAATGCTTCATCGAATGTGTCCCAATCAATATATCGAACTGAACCCATCATAAGACTACCAACGATAATTAGTGAGGGTGCTGTAATAGCTGAAACGCCAGAAACCGCGCTCACTAAAGGTCCGAAAAATGCTGCTAATGCAAATAGAACAGCTACTGTCACAGTTGTTAAACCAGTACGGCCACCAGCTGCAACACCAGCAGATGATTCAATGTAAGCTGTTGATGGTGTCGTTCCGAACATAGCTCCAATTGTTGCTGAGAATGAGTCAGATAGAAGAGCTCGTCCTGCTTTTGGAAGCTTTCCGTCTTTCATAAATCCGCCTTGTTGTGCTACACCAAGTAATGTTCCTGTTGTATCAAATAGTGTAACGAGGAAGAATGAGAACACAACGCCGTATAATCCGTAATTAATTACATCAGAAACAGCAGTAATTGGATTTGCAACGATAATTCCTTCTGGTAATCCAGGCATTGACGTAACGCCATTTGAAAATGTTAATTGACCTGTGAAGTAAGCGATAATACCAGTTAATAACATTCCGATAAATAATGCGCCATTTACATTTAAAGACATAAGGATAATTGTAATTCCAAGGCCAGCTAATGCTAGTAGAACCGGAGCAGAGTGAAGATCGCCAAGGCCAACTAAGTTTGCATCATTTTTTGTAACAATTCCTGTTAAGCGCAAACCGATAAAAGCAATAAAAAGACCAATACCAGCAGTAAGTGCATGTTTTAAGTTTTCGGGAATTACTTCCATTAATTTTGTACGGAAAGATGTGAATGATAACAAAATTAAAATCATACCTGCTACGAATACAGCAGAGAATGCAATTGCGAAAGTCATGCCTTCATGGGCTTTTACAACAGAGTAAGAGAAGTAAGCATTTAATCCCATACCCGGTGCAATTGCGATTGGTAAATTTGTAAAGATCGCCATAAATAATGTTCCGACAACAGCTGCAATAATTGTCGCTGTAAATGCTTGTTCAAACGGAACACCTGCATCCCCAAGGATGACAGGGTTTACGACAATAATATATGCCATTGTTAAAAAGGTAATAATACCTGCCATAATTTCAGTTTTAATAGAAGTTTTATGTTTTGAAAGGTTAAACATATAAACATCCTTTCTTTTTACGAATAATTTTCACAACAGTTATATATAATATTCGTTTTTTATCTATTTTGCAATAGTTTTGCATAAAAACTTTAGAACAATTCATATTTTATGTCTTAAATTCGAATATTAACCTTATCAATGAGTATGAATTGCGGTTTTTTAATGTGTAAGTAGTTTTTATCATTGTGCACATTATAAGGGAAAAGGAGTTGAAGAAAGTTATGCCGCAGCAAAAAAACTTTTTAACAATGCCTGCGCAACATCAAAATAAACAGCCTGGCATTGAATCGTTAATGAATCCTCTTCCAAAGTTTGAAGACCCAAATTATAAAGGAAGTGAAAAGTTAAAAGGAAAGAATGTATTAATTACGGGGGGAGATAGCGGGATTGGACGCGCTGTTTCCATCGCCTTTGCAAAAGAGGGCGCAAATATTGCGATTGCTTATTTAGATGAGGATCAAGATGCAAATGAGACGAAACAACTTGTTGAAAAAGAAGGCGTGAATTGTGTATTACTGCCGGGGGATTTGAGTAGTGAACAACATTGTAAAGATGTTGTGGAAGAGACCGCCCGGCAGCTGGGAAGTTTAAATGTTCTTGTGAATAACGTCGCACAGCAATATCCGCAGCAAGGACTAGAATATATTACAGCGGAACAGTTAGAAAAAACGTTCCGTATTAATATTTTTTCTTATTTTCATGTTACAAAAGCAGCACTCTCTCATTTAAAGCAAGGGGATGTAATTATAAACACAGCATCTATTGTTGCGTATGAAGGAAATGAAACGTTGATTGATTATTCTGCAACGAAAGGAGCAATTGTTGCTTTTACAAGGTCGCTATCTCAGTCCCTTGTACAAAAAGGAATTCGTGTAAATGGTGTTGCACCAGGTCCAATTTGGACACCTCTTATTCCATCTAGTTTTGATGAGAAAAAAGTATCACAGTTCGGGAGCAATGTTCCTATGCAAAGACCTGGTCAGCCGTATGAATTAGCGCCTGCATATGTATATTTGGCGTCTAGTGATTCGGCCTATGTAACAGGACAGATGATACATGTAAATGGGGGCGTTATTGTAAATGGATAGTTTTCATTTATAAGAGCAAAGTAAAGCTAATTGCATTTATCCCGCTATTTGCGGGCAGTAAGACTCCTACCTCAAAATTCGGTGAATGCAAGGAAATTAGGTGGGAGATAACTGCCCTTAAATGCCCGGTTGGTGAAGGCTAATACTCAGTAGGGGATGGACAAAACCCCCACCGAGTAAAGTTTCACCTTATTATGATGTTAGTGCTAGGGAGGATTTAGATGAAGAAAGTATGGTTTATCGTAATCCTATTTTTCTGCCTACCAGCTAGCGTTTTTGCTAATACAGATCATTTAATATTAGTTAACCTTACGACAAATCAGCTATCTTTTTTTGAAGATGGAAACTACACTAGGACATTTCCGATAACGACAGGAAGAGATAGGACCCCGACGCCTGAAGGTAATTTTTGTATTATAACTAAATATAAAAATAAAGAATATCATCGTAAAAAAATAGCTGGGGGTGCACCGAATAATCCTCTCGGTACGAGGTGGCTCGGTCTGGATAAAAAGGAATATGCGATTCATGGGACAAATCGGGAATGGACGATTGGAAGCAGGGAATCGAATGGTTGTATTCGCATGCATGATCGGGACATACAATGGTTATACGACCGGGTACAATTACAGACGAAAGTAATTATTTCTCGGTTTTATACGAGTCCTGAATATGAAGCACATAAGCTTGGTTATCGTGTTGTGAGCTGGAATGGTCGTAAAGTGGAAGAAGAACAAATTGGAATGCTTACGTTAGTAGATCGTGTAAATATATATTGGCAAGAACCGAATGGGCAATTGACGAAAGTAAAAACGGTATTGCCAAATGAAAAATATACAGTGTATTCCAAACGAAAAGATGGAATATATTATATAGGAAACAATTTGTATATTGCAGATGAAACAGGAGAAAAAATTCGTTATGAGCAATTACCTTATTCGATTTTAAGTAATATATATAAAAGAAAATATAATGTTCCGTAATAGCTACCGTGTATAGGCGGTAGCTTATTTGTGATGAAGTTTAATTCGAGTGTTTTCATTTTTTTGATTATGAGTCCATACCAATCGCGGGATAAAAAAATTGAAACAGCAACTATTATATTTTGCTGAATATAATACAGTACAGATTGGGAGGCGGTTACAGTATGAAAAGTGAATTTGCATTTAAAATTTTCTTAGTAACGACCTGTTTATTTATCGTGTATTTGTATGCGTTTCTTGTCTTTTCCTTTTATGTTCCATATGTTGATTTAATATTGTTCTTCGGATTTATCTGGGCGTTTGTTAAAGCGAGGGAAGGGGAGAAGAGTATATACCGACGTATTACTTTGTGCGGGACGGTTCTTCTCGTTATTTTGTACTTTTTTATGATGCATGATTTCTGGAGAGGAATGTAAAAAAGCATACGACTAATCGTATGCTTTTACGTTTAAAATTTTGGCTTAAATGTATGACAACAAGTTTCTACACTCGTTGTTACAGAACTTTCTAGCGTCTCGTTTGTTAAAGTTGCGCCTGTATATAAACTGTTTTCAATTTGATCTGCTTCTTGTGCATCAGGTTGAACAACGATCGCACTTGCTTGACAAAAATTACCTTGTCCCCAAAATGAGCAATTGGAAACAGAGCATTTTACTTCTGGCATAAAAACCCCCTCCTTATACATTAGTGTGGGATTTTACCCGGATTTCATGTATAGAAGGAGTTTCCTTTTCTCGTTATTTCTTCGTTTGCTCAAGCCATTCTTTTAATTTATCTTTCGGTTGTTCCCCGCTAATACGGCTCACTTCTTTGCCATCTTTAAAATGAATGATTGTTGGAGTTCCTTTAATTTTATATTCATCCCAAGGAGCATCTAGTTTTTCAATATCCATAACTTTCATATCAACGTTCAAGTCTTTAGCCATTGGTACTACGATAGGAGATAATTTTTGGCAATGAACGCAAGAGGTTTGATAAAAGTATACTGTTTCTTCTTTTTTCTCTTTTAAATTCTTTTGGAGATCTGAAAGAGAGATTTTATTTGTGTAGTAGTCAGGACCATCTGTTGGACTACTAGTAGGATTATTAAGTTTTTGACTTTGACTTGTGGATGCGCTTTTTTCTTCCATTTGTGTTACAGCGAAAATTGCTGCAAACAAAGCGATAATAATACCACCAAATATAAGCATTTTTTTCATTCTTTCATCTCCTTATTTGTTTTTAATTACAATAAAGCTGCAAATAGCGATTGTGATAAAGCCAATAAGAGCTAAAAACGGGATTGTCACAAAGCCGAACCAGTTTATGTATTCTCCCGTACAAGGTACGCGTCCGCAAGCTGCTCCTGCAGCTGATAGTGCTGAAAGTTTTTGAATTGCATAGTGATATAATGAAATACAAGCACCAATACTTGCAATTGGTAAGGAATAACTTGCAATGCGATAATCTTTTTTTACTACAGCAATGCCGAGCCATAAAACGAATGGATACATAAAGATACGTTGATACCAGCAAAGGACACAAGGCTCAAATTTCATGATTTCGGAAAAGTATAGGCTACCTAGCGTAGCAATAAAAGAAGCTCCCCATGCAGTAAATAAAGCATACTCTTGCTTTTTTTCTCGTCCCATATTTTATACCTCACTTATAATAGTTACATACTAAATTATAGTATGAAGTAGTACAGAAAAGAAAGAGAAAATATGTTTATCAATAAAAGTTTTGTAAAAGGAAACTTTTATTGATATAAAAATGTTCAAAAAAGCGCCATTCTCTTAGAGAGAATAGCGCTATATTTTACATTTGAATTTGCTCTACTTCTTCTACATGTGACTTTTGGGATGCATGGTCAATATATTGAAATAGGAGCTGCAATTGTTTATCAACTTGTGGTAGTTCTTTACTGTATTGATAAGCGTGTAAAAAGTGTTCAATACGTTTAGAAAATAACTGATCATTCGTTTGAACCATTAAAACGAGTAATTTATCCCAATTACAGCAATACGTGTAATAGAGAGCTTTGTCATAGTCGTTATATGTTTGCACTGTGTACCCTCCTTACTTGAGGAGTTATATATAGTGTGTGACAAGCAAGGAGAAATACACTTGAAAGAATTTGTTAAGAGAAAAAGTGAATGAAAAGAAAAAAACGAGGTATCTCCTCGTTTCTAAGCTTTTGGCATTGGCGTAGGTGTTGGTTTCCCATATCCTTCTTTGTACTTATTATCAATATAATTACGAATTTCAAGTGTTGATTTTCCTTTTTGTTTCATCGAAGCAGATTCAACTGCGATTTCTAGGCAATTTACACAAGTTGTTGCATGGGAATCCCAAACAACTTCACCATTCTTTTTGATTTCACGAATAAAGCAATTTTTATTATTTTTATGCCCTACACTTTCGCCACAACCGCAGTAACAAGGGATCCAATCTAATAGTTCAGCATTTTGTCCAGCGACAGTGTAGATGTCTTTCATTTGTGGATCAAGCTTGTCTAGGAAGGTTGGAAGTGTGTCGACTCCTTTTGTCTTTTCTTGAATGTCAGCTTGCTGAGTATGCGTGGCATGATCATGCTCTTCTTTTGATTCAGAAGATTTTTTGTCATTTGTACCAGTACTCCCGCATCCAGCAAGAATTAGGCTCAGTACTGCAAGTAAAGAAAATACATACTTTTTCATTCGCTTGTCCCCTTTACAAATGTATTAACCAAATTGTATCAAATATCATGGTGCGTTGGGTGAAGATTTTTTCGACTGATTTTTGAATCGCCACCGCAGTGAATGGAATAGAAATAAAATCGGGATATAAGCGTATACAATATATAAGCCGGCCTGAGAAAGTACGGTATTTAATGTATTGATGCTTTCCCTGTTTGTGAAAAACAGAGATGAAACAAATATAGTCGCGATAAACAATGGTAATGTAATGTTAAATGGTATGTGAAAAGAGTATTTACTAATACGACAAGAAGACCAAATGGTTAAACAAAGATTAGGTAAAATAATAAGAAACCAGATGAAAATAATAATGTATTCAAATCGCTGAATGAATGGCACTTTAATAATTTTTAGCATCGTTAAAGTAGGCCAAATTGTATGATGCAGTTGCCCCTGACTATAGTACATAAGGGAAACGATTGCTAGTATTACATATAAAATAGTTGTGAAAGCAATCCCGCCATGTGCCCATTTATGTAGTGATTTTCCCTTTTTAATAAGTGGATAAAAGATAAGAATTGCTTCAAATCCAAGAAACTCTAATGCAGATGCTTTCGCTGAATATAGAATGTCTGCAGGTGAATGGGTGAAAATAGGTAAAACATTACGGACATGTGCGTATTTCATAGGGAAAACTAAGAAGAATAGTACGAAAATTGGTATTATGACGCCCCAAAAACACATTCCTGTTACAGAGCGGAAGCCGCCTTTTATTACGTAATACGTCACGAGTAAAAATAATAATGTTAATTTCCATGGCTTAATTGTAGGAAAGACCCAAACTTGAATGACTTCAATATATGTACGAAGCACAGTAAGGCAAAATAAGAGAAGATATGCGGCAAAGCACATAGACAAAAAGGTTCCAATCCATTTTCCGAAACATGTCGTATGAATGGTCATCAAATCATTGTCTTTATCTAACATCTTTAACATACAAAACAGTACGATATGAGTTAAGACACCCGCAACAATAAGGGAAATCCAAGAATCATAACCAGCATATTGTGCAATAACTCGTTGGTATCCTAACACGCCTACTCCAATTTGAAGAGAGTGTAATAAAAGAAATGTGAAATAAGGGGAAACAGTCATTGTTTTATTTTGCTCAGCCATTGTAACACCTCACTATTCTCCGATACCAGATTGCACAACATTGATTTGTACGTGAACAGCAACATCTACATTAGGGTACATTTCTTGAATTTGTTTTATAGTCCATTTTCTTGAATGACTACGAATTTCTTCCCGTATCCCTATCGGATCGACCTCTTTTTCTTGGAATTGTTTTATTAATTCGTTTAAATGTTTCTCAACTGTTTTTTCTACATGTTTTTTTATGTAAGTTATGTTTTCGTTTTTCGCTAAATCAAGCCAGCTTGGAGCGCTTTTTATGAGTCCGTTTAATTTTAGGTGAATATGAACTTTCGGCATGTCACCAGTATCGGAAATGTAACAAACGCTCTTTCCAGATAAGTTTTGAGTGGCAATTAATCCTTTATGGTTACCTTGCTGTATTGGAACTTCGTAACGACCATTTGTAGTTGGATTAAGGAGTAATTTTAATAAAAAAGATCCTTTTTTATCTGTGTACATAACCACTTTATCCTTTTTTAAAAAAGCGAGTCCTTTAATGGAAGCGGACTTGTCTTCATCCATTTCAATATAAGGAAGAAATGGATCGCATCCTGATGAATAAAAGTTATATAAAAAAATATTTAAAGCAGTCCGTGGAATCGTTTCGGTTTCTATGTTTTGCTCCAGTAAGTCAGACAGATATAGTGATCCATTTGTTTTAATATGTTTGAGCAGTTTTTCTGTAGAACCGTCTACCAGTGCTAGTTGAACATCTCGACCAATATTAGGATCACGTTGCAAATTATTTATAATATCGCCAATTCCATGTTCGCCAATGGATTTTCCAAAAAGCACAACACGCATTTGACCGACAGCGATAGTATGAGGCGATTTTGCATTTAGTCGTGAAGATATTGTTTCAATCGTGCCAGCAGTAGTTGACTGAGTTTCTGGTTTTGATTGAACGCCTTTTGTGTAATCGGGATATAAAATCGTCCCGCGAAATTGTTTGTCTTTCGTTATATCAAATCCACCTACATGAATCATTCGCTGTGTGTCTACTATATTCGGTTGTGTACATCCCGATTGGAAAATTAAAACGATAATAGCAAAGCATAATAAAATATTTTTCATTTTTCTTCACCATCACGTTTCCTTTTTGCATTGTTTGGATCATAGCGCCATTTCTTTTTCGGTCTCAGAAAAGAGGAACGTCCAGCAGTTTGACTAAATGGCAAGCGAAGGAGCCCCTCTGCAGTTCCTAAACCTCGAAATGGGTATAAAGGTAATAAATAAGGTGAACCAAGTGATTTTAAGCGAATTAAATGAGCTAATATGAATACGAATCCGACGATAAGACCTACGCCGCCAAATGCTCCAGCTAAGATGATGAGAGGGAATCGTAATATTCGGATGGTAGAAGACATTTTTACTGTTGGTGTTGTAAAAGACGCAAGTGCAGATAACGCAACCGCAATTAATAAAATAGTGCTCGTTAAAGCCGCTTCAACAGATGCTTGCCCAATTACGATTCCTCCAACAATACCAATTGTTTGGCCGACTTTAGTTGGTAAACGTGCTCCAGCTTCACGCAGTAATTCAATTGTAATTTCTAAAAAAAGCGCCTCTAAAACAGGTGGGAACGGTACGTTAGCTCTAGAATAAATAATAGGACCAAGTAAATCAGCCGGAATCATTTGATAATGATACGTCAATACAGCTGTATAAATAGCTGATGAAAATAGAGAGAATGCAGCTCCGAAAAAACGAACCATTCTAAGAAATGAGCCTGCTATCCATGGTAAATAATAATCTTCTGGAGAGACGAAGAAATCGAGTAACGTCGCCGGTCCGGCTAATGCATAAGGCGAACCGTCTGTTAAAATAACAACGCCTCCATTAATGAGTGCATAAACAGAACGATCTAAGCGCTCTGTAGGTAATAAGACAGGGAAGGGCGAGTTACTGTTATCGCTAATAAACTGCTCAATCATAGTGGCATCGAAAGGAACATCAAAGTCAATGTCTTGTAGGCGCTGCATTGCAGTATTGACGTGCTGTTCATTTGTAATGCCTTCGATGTAAGCAACTACGACCTTTGTTTTTGACATAGAGCCAACGACAACTTCTTTGAAAACTAATTGCTCCATTACGATATTTCGGCGAAGTAAGTGTATATTTGTATCGATATTCTCAACGAACCCGACTTTTGGACCGATGACACTATATTCATTCTCTGTATCGTTATATAACCGTGTACCTAAAACTGAACTTTCAGCACGAATAAGCGCATATTCTGCTGCTTGAGAATCATTCTTTAGCTGTATGAGTACATACCCACCTAATAATTTTTCACGAATATCATCAATAGAAGGATTGGTGATAATCTCTTCGAGTGTGACGATATTTGCTATATCACTTATATTTTCAATGTGATCTAATTCTCTTTTGATAGGTGTCAAAATGAATCGATTAATGAGGAGTGGTTCGGCTGTAGATTTATAATAAAACAAACACAATGTTCCATCGTCTACTACGTTATAAGACACGAAATCACTGGATTCTTTCATAGTGTGGATAAACTCCGGAATAGAACAGAGTGCTTTTTTCTTCTTTTTAGGTGACAAACGGAACATTTTCTCCCCCCTTACATACATCATTTACTTGTGTTAGTTTTTGGGAAAGACGGGAATTTATACTTAAAAATTGAAAGTTTATAAAGTGAAACTTTAATCAGTGGGGGGGTTGTTCAT
>NZ_BOQD01000018.1 GCF_018332515.1 Bacillus hominis
AAGGTTAATCTTTTTGTTTATTTTATTAAACCCTTGTTTTGGGGTGTGAGTGCTGGTTGGGGGATTTGGGGGCTAGCCCCCAAGATTTTAACGTAACTAAATACGGCATAAGAATACTATTCAGAGCGATAGAACTGGGTGGTTCGGCTGGTACAATTGCTAGTCCAAGATTTGTAGATTGATTGCAATTGTCCTGAAGTTTTTGCACCAGAACCACAATTTTTGAGGCGAAAAAACTGACAAATTTGTGGAAAGACTACACAATTTTGAAAAAAAGATGTAAAGTATAGATGTATAGACTAGTAGTTGTTATGAATGATAGAAAATATTTTTTCTTTAAAGAAAGCGGATTCAAATGGTAGTGGATGAGAAGGGGATACATACTTTTTTACTACATATATTTGAAAAGGTTTACAATATGATGAAGAAAGAGGCATGTACATATGAGACGCTTAGGTATTTCTATTTATCCAGAACATTCAACAGTGGAGAAAGATAAAGAGTATGTAACATTAGCAAGTAAATACGGATTTACACGTGTATTCACATGTTTATTATCTGTAGCTGGCGAAAAAGAGACAATTATAGAAGAGTTTAAGAAAACGATCTCTCATGCGAATGCATTAGGGTTTCAAGTATTAGTTGATATTAGCCCAGCTGTTTTTGAACAAATAGGTATTTCGTATAATGATTTATCGTTCTTCCATGAACTAGGTGCGTACGGTATTCGCTTAGATGTTGGTTTCTCAGGATTAGAAGAATCAATTATGACTTACAACCCGTATGGATTAAAAATCGAGATTAATATGAGTAACGGTACGAAATATGTAGATAACATTATGAGTCATAGACCAAATCGTGAAAATTTAATTGGATGTCATAACTTTTATCCGCACCGTTATTCAGGATTATCATACGATCATTTCATTAAATGCTCGAAACAATTTAAAGATTACGGTATGAGAACCGCTGCTTTTATTTCATCATTCGATGCAACATATGGGCCTTGGCCAGTAACGGAAGGCTTATGTACGTTAGAGCAGCATCGTGAATTGCCAATGACGACACAGGCTAAGCATTTATTTGCGACAGAATTAATTGATGATGTTATTATTGCGAACGCTTATGCTTCAGAGGAAGAATTAAAAGCATTAGGTACATTAAATAAAGAGAAACAAACATTTGATATAGGAATATATGATACAACAACAGAATTAGAAAGAATTATTGTGTTAGATGAACCGCATTTTTATCGCGGAGATGTATCTGAATATATGATTCGTTCTACACAAAGTCGTGTGAAATATAAAAAAGAAGAGTTCAAACCACACAATACACGTGAAATTAAACGTGGGGATCTTTTAATTGATAATGAACAATATGGTCAATATAAAGGTGAATTACAAATCGCTTTAAAAGATATGGTGAATACAGGAAAAACAAATGTAGTTGGCCGAATTGTAGAGGAAGAAATCTTCTTATTAGATTATTTACAGGCTTGGGATAAGTTTGGATTTATGCTAAAGAAATAATGAAAGCGGGATAAAGTGAAACTTTAATCAGTGGGGATTTAGTTCATCTCCACTGATTATTATCCTTCACCAACCGGGATAAAAGGGAAAAAACTACTGATTTTAGTGGCTTTTTCCTTTTTATATAAAGAGCGAGAGGAAGAGCTATGACAAAAGTGCATCAGCGATTAATTTCCATTTTAGAGGAGTTTTTAGAAGAGAAATCGATGTTAAATCGAGCTTTTTTAGCGAGCCGTTTACATGTATCAACGAAGACGATTCAAAAGGATATAAAATTATTAAATGATATATTGGAAGAACACGGAGCGAAAGTTGAATCACAAAGGGGAAATGGGTACGAACTAGAAATTATACAAAAGAAGAAGTTTGAAGATTTTTGCGTAAATGTATTTCAAAAACAGACGGAAAAGATTCCTACTTCTTATGAAGAAAGAGTAGCATATATTTTACAACGTATTTTAACGACAGATGGGTATGTGAAGCTTTCACAGTTAGCAGAAGAGATTTACGTGAGCAAATCTACTGTGAATTTAATTATGAAAGATGTTACGGATATTTGTAGTCGCTATAAATTGCAAATTGAAAAGAGACCATACTATGGTATACGTATTGTTGGAGAGGAATTTAATATTCGTTCTTGTTTATCACAATATGGTTTACCGCGTTATGACCATACTCCGTTTCATGAGCAATTTGAGCAGACGGATACATATTTATCGTTACCCCATATTTCTCTCATCCGCTCAGTTATACTAAAGTATATCGAGGGAGGAACGATATATTTATCAGATATAGAAGTTGATAATTTAGCAATTCATATTGCGATTGCGTTAAAGAGGTGCAGGGATGATCATTACATTCAAGCACTGCATGTAGAGAAATCTGAAATTATAATAAAGAAAGAATATAAAATTGCGAAACAGATTTTAGGGGATTTAGAGGAAGAGCTAAAACTTCAATTTCCAGAAGAAGAAATTTTATATGTGACGATGCATTTATTAAGTACAGCTGTTACAGCGAGAGATCGCTATGAAAATGTGGAAGAGCTATTAGGGAAAGATGTATATGCATTCATGCAGCATATTCTTTTCAAAGTAGCGGAAGAACGGAATCTTACTTTTTATTATGATGAAGAATTATTATTTGGATTTGGTGTTCATTTAAAAACGTTATTAAATCGTTTGAAATATAAGTTGAATACGAGAAATCCTCTTTTGGCAGAAGTGAAAAAGAATTATCCGTATGCCTTTGAAATTGCGGTTCTCGTTGGAGATATAATTGGTGAATATACGGGTGAATCGATTCCGGAAAGTGAAATTGGTTATATTGCTATTCACTTCGGCGGGGCGATGAGCCGTTTACAGGAAAAGAATCAAAAGAAAAGATGTTTATTAGTTTGTGCGACTGGTCAAGGAAGTGCACAGCTACTGAAATATAAAATTCTATCACAGTTCCGAGATAAATTAGAGATTGTAGGTATTACAGGCTATTATCAATTGAAAGTAGAAGACCTTTATAAAGATAAAGTAGATTGTATTATTAGTACGATTCATATACCGAGTGGTTTGCCTGTGCCAGTTATAAAAGTGAACTCAATATTTGATGATAAAGAGATTAAATCGATTGGTCAGCAGTTGTTTACACATGTGGATAATAGTGTGAAGCAATATATTAAGGAAGATTTGATCTTTTTAAATCGTAGTGCTTCTACGAAAGAAGAAGTTATCCAGTTTTTATGTGAGAAAGCTGCTGAGAAAAATTATGTACCAGCAAACTTTTATGCTTCTGTTATGGAGAGAGAGAACACATCTCCTACAGCGGTTGGGAATTTAGTTGCGATTCCACATCCGATGCAGTTATTAAGTGAGCAAACATTTTTGATGTTTTGTACACTTGATAAAGCAGTTGACTGGGGAGATAAGAAAGTACAAGTTATTATTTTATTTAGTGTGAAGCGTAATAATAATGAAGATTTACAAAAGCTTTATGATTTTTTATATGATATTATGTCTAGTCAAAGTGCGATAGAGAAATTAACGCAGGCTGAAGTAATTGAAGATTTCCAAGAGATATTAGTATCTTTATAAGAAAAGTATATAAAAACTTCCGTTACATAACGGAAGTTTTTTGTGTTTAATTGTATGCGTTTTCATAATAAGATAAAAATATAGAAAAAACATAGCTTGGGGGAATTTAAAATGACTGATATGCAAACTCCATTTGCGTTAATTTTACATGGTGGCAACGCTAGAAGCGCGGCACTTGAAGCAATTGCTTTTGCAAGACAAGGAGATTTTCAGAATGCGAGTGAAAAGATGGAACTTGCTAGTGAGGAAATTTCAGCAGCTCATCGCATTCAAACAGATTTAATTCAAGAGGAAGCAAGAGGGAATCATGCAGAAATAAGTTTATTATTAGTGCATGCACAAGATCATTTAATGAATGCCATTACAGTGAAAGAACTTGCTGAAGAATTTATTACTCTTCATAAACGAGTGGAAGAGAAAGTGACAGTATAATATGTACATTTTATTATGTTGTGCGGCAGGCATGTCGACGAGTATGGTTGTAAGAAAAATGCAAGAAGAGGCAAAGAAACAAGGGAAGGATTATAAAATTAAAGCAGTCGATTCGGAACTTGTGAAACTGGAAATAAAAAATGCTGATGTTGTTTTAATTGGACCACAGGTGAAATATTTGTTTCCAGCGGTACAGTTTCTTGCGAAGTCATACGATATACCAGTTGCAATTATAGAGCAACGAGATTATGGCATGTGTGATGGTTTGAAAGTACTTAAGCAAGCCGAACAATTGGTTTTAACATAATTATATTTTTTTAAACAGTAACATTATAATGTTATAACTTTTGTTTTCGTCAGATTGAAAATAGGGAGGGTTATCGATGAATGGTTTTATGAGTTTTATGGAACAGAAGATTATGCCGACAACGCAAAAGATTGCGGGGCAACGACATTTATTAGCAATTCGAAATGGAGTTATTTCTACATTACCGTTAACGATTGTCGGTTCATTTTTCGTTATCTTTTTAAACTTACCAATTGATGCATATATGGAGTGGATTGCACCGTTTCGCCATATTTTAGATATTCCATTCCGATTTACAGTAGGTTTAATGGCTCTATATGCAGCATTCGGGGTAGGGGCCTCACTTGCGAACTTTTATCAGCTCAATCAATTAAGTGCAGGATTATTATCTGTACTCGCCTTTTTACTAGCATCAGTTGAACCTATTCAAATAACAAAAGCTGTACCAGGTGTTATTGATGCAGGAAGATATATTTCAGTAGGGACATTAAGTGCGACTTCTTTATTCGGAGCAATTGTTACAGCATTAATTGCAGTTGAAATTTATCACTTTATGATTAAGCATAATATTTCGATTAAATTACCAGATAGTGTACCACCAGCAGTTGCAAATTCATTTGCAGCATTAATTCCAACTTTAGTCGTTATTCTTTTATTCTGGGGTATTCGTTACGGTTTGAAATTTGATGTAAACACAACAATCACATATTTGATCGCACCATTAAAATCAGTATTAGTAGGAAATAATTTATTCGGTGGTTTATTAACAGTATTCCTAATCGTATTCTTCTGGTCGTTCGGTATACATGGACCAGCGATTTTAGGACCAATCATTCGTCCGATGTGGGATTCAGCAATTCTTGAAAATATGGAAGTATTCACGGCTACAGGAAATGCACATCAGTTACCAAACTTATTTACAGAGCAATTTATTCAATGGTTCGTATGGATCGGTGGATCAGGCTCAACGTTAGCTTTAGTTATTATGTTTATGTTCTCTAAATCTAAGTTCCTAAAAGAATTAGGTAGATTATCATTCGTACCAGGTTTATTCAATATTAACGAACCAATTATTTTCGGGGCACCAATTGTAATGAACCCAGTTTTAATTATTCCGTTCGTAATTACACCGTTAGTTACAACGACAGTATCATATTTCGCAGTTGTTTCAGGGATGATTCCGATGATGATGGCGAAACTGCCATTTACGATGTTGGCGCCAATTGCAGCGGTTATTAGTACGGACTGGACAATTATGGCTGGCGTACTTGTAATTATTAACTTTGTAATCTCATTTATTATTTACTATCCATTCTTCAAAATGTATGAGAAACAACAATTAGCAGGAGAGGAGAAAGCAGAATGCTCGGAGCGATTATCATCTTAATTACATTTGTAGCGGGACAGTGTATTGCACATTATTCAAAATGGGTACAAAGTAAATCTTTATTAGTTTTACTACTTGTGTCGATATTATTTATCGGATGTTCGATGGGAGCTTATGTGGCATTTAGTTTACAATCACCATTCTTTATCATCGTACCAACGATTTTATGTGCAACATGTTTATCTGCAAAATATAGATTTACGAGCATGGCATTAATACAACGTGTGAAGGAGATGCAAAAGCATGGAGCGTAAATTAGGAATTTCACTTTATCCAGAGCATTCAACGAAAGAAAAAGATATGGCATACATTTCGGCAGCGGCACGCCATGGTTTTTCAAGAATATTCACTTGTTTATTATCCGTTAATCGTCCGAAAGAAGAAATTGTAGCTGAATTTAAAGAAATTATTAATCATGCAAAAGATAACAATATGGAAGTTATTTTAGATGTGGCTCCGGCTGTATTCGATCAACTTGGCATTAGTTATAGTGATCTATCATTTTTCGCAGAGTTAGGCGCAGACGGTATTCGATTAGATGTAGGATTTGACGGATTAACAGAAGCAAAAATGACGAATAATCCGTACGGCTTAAAAATTGAGCTAAACGTAAGTAATGATATTGCATACTTAGAAAATATTCTTTCGCATCAAGCGAATAAACCAGCTTTAATTGGTTGTCATAACTTCTATCCGCAAAAATTTACTGGCCTTCCGTATGACTATTTCATTCGCTGTAGTGAACGTTTTAAAAAGCACGGTATTCGCACGGCAGCCTTTATTACGTCACATGCAGCTGACATTGGTCCATGGGATATTAATGACGGATTATGTACGTTAGAACAGCATCGCAGCCTACCAATTGAAGTACAAGCGAAGCATTTATGGGCGACAGGGCTTATTGATGATGTGATTATCGGAAATGCTTATGCAAGTGAAGAAGAGTTAGAGAAACTAGGAAACTTAAATCGTTACATGTTACAGCTGAAAGTACAATTTGTAGATGAAGCGACTGAAGTAGAGAAGAGAGCGACCCTGCAAGAAGTACACGTAAGACGCGGTGACATAACAGAATATATGGTACGTTCTACAGAAGTACGTAAAAAGTATAAAGACTATGACTTCCCGGTGCGCGAAAGTGTACGACAGGAAAGAGGGCAAGTTGTAATTGGTAACAACTCCTTTGGAAAGTATAAAGGTGAACTACAAATTATCTTGAAAGAAATGCCGCTAGATGAACGGAAAAATATTGTCGGTACAATTGCGGAAGAGGAGTTATTCTTACTAGATTACGTAGGGGCGTGGACACAGTTTACTTGTGTGGAATAGGGAAGAGAAGGAGAGGATGCTATGGCATCCTCTTTTTTCTGTTGAAATGATAGTCTATCGTATATAGAATTCAAAGGGGTAGATTTCATTTGGACGGGAGTGAAGGAGATGGAAAGAATGTAAGAGTCATAAAAAAAGAGTCATAAAAAAAGAGTCAGCCTCAACGTTGAGACTGACTCTTTTTTATAGTAATTAGTTTAAAATTTTCACTGTAACTGTTTGGCGTCCCCAGTTACTTGATGTACCTTTATCTGGCATTAAAACATCAATTTTATTACCTTTAATAGCTCCACCAGTATCACCAGCGATTGCTACTCCGTAACCTTCAACCCATACTTTTGAACCTAATGGAATTACACTTGGATCAACTGCAATTAGTTTCATGTTTGGATTAGCTGTTAAGTTATGACCCATAGCTGATTTTACTTGGTCGCCTGCTTTATAACCATTTTCAAGTGGATCTGCTGTGTAAGCTGTCGCTTCAACGCGTAATTCACGAGAAGATGATTGTGTGTTTTTCTCAGTTTCTTTTGCAACAGGTTGTTGTGTAGCTGGTTTTTGAGCTTTAGCCGCTTCACGAGCTTTAGCTGCCTCTTGAGCTTTAGCTGCTTCGCGAGCTTCAGCAGCCTCTTGAGCCTTAGCTGCTTGAGCTTCAGCTGCTTCACGAGCTTTAGCTGCCTCTTGAGCTTTAGCTGCTGCTTGAGCTTCAGCCGCTTCTTGAGCTTTAGCTGCTTCACGAGCTTTAGCCACTTCTTGAGCTTTAGCTGCTGCTTGAGCTTCAGCCGCTTCTTGAGCTTTAGCTGCCTCTTGAGCTTTAGCTACCTCTTGAGCTTTAGCTACTGCTTGAGTTTCAGCCGCTTCTTGAGCTTTAACTGCTTCACGAGCTTTAGCCGCTTCTTGAGCTTTAGTTTTTGCTTGAGCTTCAGCTGCCTCTTGAGCTTTAACTGCTTCACGAACTTTATCTGTATCTTGAACTTTAGTTACTTTTTCAGCTTTAACTACTGGCTGAACTTTAACTGGCGCTTTCCCTGTTAAGTAAGGAACGTGTACATAAGCTGTTTGGCCGTTATATTCAAATTGGATCCAATCATTTTGTACTTGGTGTGTTGTTTCGATTACATCATCTTTTTTCAATTTACCAAGAATCGCTGAATCTGTATTCGCTCCAGCACGTACGTTTAATACGTTTGCTGTTACGTAGTAAGTATCTTTTGTGTAGTCAGCGCTTATGAAAGCCTCTTTACCACTATTTAATTTAACTTTTGACCATCCGTTTTCTGTATGTAAAACGTTAACTTTATATCCATCTAATAACTTTCCGACAACTTGTGATTCAGTAGTTGGGTTTTCTCGTACATTTAGTACATCAGTCGTTACGATTGTTTCTGCTTTAGCAGATGTTGTGAAAATCCCAAGACCAAAAACCGCTGCTGTTGCTATACCCATAAATTTTTTCATAATAGCCTCCATTGCATTTGTTTTCGTTGACCTCATTATAGCAACCATTATTTTCTTATTTGCGGAAAACACAAAACTACAAAGCATTCGTAACGAGGCATTAATATTCTGTAATAATTCCATTAATATCCTGATAGCGTTTTCTTTGCGTTTTTGGGGGGATTAGAACATATGATTCATAAAATCAATACTATTTTAATTACTAATAGATTAATAATATGTCAGTAATATTGCACTGAAGTTTCTGTAATGTTACAAAAGAGGGGTGTTTAACGGTTTGAATCGCAATGTAGTTATGAAAATATAATCTTTTTGTGTGTGAAGTCATATATATAGGGTGAATTTTAATAAAATAGAGATATAATTGTTACAAAATAAGTTGTAGTATGGAAAAAATTACGCCTTGAATTTGTTCTTTTACATATTATTTTTGCAATAATAGGATTGCTTGATAGCTGTAACGCGAAATGAAAGTTTAAATGATAAAAAGATAATCGCAACATGAAACATATATAATAGAAGAAACATGATTTAAAGGGACGATATTGTTATGAATTGGTTCGCCAATTGTTGTAGAGTTACATAGTAGAAGTTAGAGACTCATATTTTTAATAAAACAGCGATAAAATTGTATTCGCCTTCAATAAAATAAAAAACGTAGGAGTGTAAACTCCCACGTTTTTTATTTATTCATATCGTAAACATTCAATTGGATCAAGTTTTGCAGCTTTGTTAGCTGGTAGTAGACCGAATGCAATACCGATTAGCATTGAAATACCTACTGAAAGAAGTCCAAGTTCTTTTGAGATAACGAGTGGCCATCCGGCAAAGATTGAGACGATCCAAGCGAAGAAAATACCGAGCATGAATCCGATGAAACCACCGAGTCCCGTTAAAATACAAGATTCAATTAAGAATTGCATTAATACTTTACCACGTGTTGCGCCAAGTGCTTTACGAATACCGATCTCACGTGTACGTTCTGTTACAGATACAAGCATAATGTTCATTACACCGATACCACCAACAAGTAAGGAGATAGCAGCGATACCACCGAATACCATTTTCATCATACCGATTGATTCGTCTAGTTGCTTCGTAAAGTCACCCATATCTTGCGCTTCAAATTTATGCTCAAATTTAGGAGCTTTCATTTCATTTAAAACGGAAACGGCTTGTTTTTCTACACTTTTACGTTCTGCTGGAGAAACTAGTGTTAGTTTTACAGTTTCATATTCAGTTACTCCAGAAATAACAGGAGCGTTTTCAATAGATGTATAACCTTCAGCCATAGCCATTCCGAAGTCATTTTTTGTTTCATACACACCGACTATTTTATACGGTTTTCCTTTTATATCGGCGTATAAATTTGATTCCCAACTATTAAATAATTTGTTGAAAGCTTCTTCATTTAATATAATAGCAGGAATTGCTTGATTTAATTCACTATCGTTTAATTCACGACCATGAACTAATTTTAGCTTTTCATCTGTCATAAAGCTACCGGTTCCACCTTTTAAGTTGAGAGAGGTAGTTTTTGATCCAGCTGAAGCGTTGATTTGCATACGCACATCTGGATAAACATCTTTAACGCCTGGTACAGTTTGAAGACGTTTCAGCATATCAGCTGTAATTTTGGCACCATCTGTTCCAAAGTCGGGATTGTTGTAGTAAATCGTTACTTCATTATCTTTTCCTTGGCCTAATTCTTTTTTAAACTTTGCGTTTGTACCATCCCCCATTGAAATGATAGTAATAATAGCGCTAATACCGATAATAATCCCCAGCATTGTTAAGATAGAGCGCATTTTATGAGCAAATATAGAGGAAAGGGCCATGCGTATATTTTCACTCGTGTTCAAAATTAACCTCTCCAATCTTGGACGATATTTCCATCACGAATTACAATTTGGCGTGCAGCTGCTTCCCCAATTTCACGATCGTGGGTAATCATAATGATTGTTGAGCCTTGTTTGTTTAATTCGTAAAAGAGGTCCATAATTTGTGTACTTGTTTTCGTATCAAGTGCACCCGTCGGTTCATCGGCTAAGAGAAATTTCGGGTTATTTACGATTGCACGTGCGACTGCGACACGCTGCTTTTGTCCACCTGATAATTCGTTCGGTAAGTGAGTAGCACGATCAGCTAAACCAACTTTTGTTAAAGCGGCTAATGAGCGCTCACGTCTTTCTTTTTTATCGACTCCAGCGTAAATAAGAGGTAGCTCTACATTTTGAAGTGCTGTAAGTCTTGGTAGTAACATAAAGTTTTGGAATATGAATCCGATCTCTTTATTACGAACGTGTGCAAGTTCTGTCTCAGACATGTTTGAGATATTTTGACCAGCTAGTTCGTACGTACCTGTCGTTGGTTTATCTAAGCAACCGATAATGTTCATTAACGTTGACTTACCAGAACCAGAAGGTCCCATAATAGAAGTAAATTCGCCTTGATTTAGTGTTACATCAATTCCATGTAATATTTGAACTGATTCAGCGCCGTTTTGAAAGGATTTCGTGATGCCTTTTAAGTTAATCACTGGGCGACAACCTCCATACCATCTTTTAAGTCTTTTTCAGGTTTAGAGATAATTTGCTCTCCTTTTTTCACTCCAGAAACTTTTGCTTCGCTATCTGTCTCGAACTCAACAGTAATCGCTTGTTCTTTCGCTTTACCATCTTTTACAACGAAGACAACATTTTTGTCCCCTTTTTTCACAATACTGCTCTTCGGAACAACCGTACCAGTTGCTTCGCCAGATTTACTTGTTACGTAAACGTGAAAGCCGTTTTGTAATTCTTCACTGTTATCTAATGTGACAGTAAATTGATAATTAGAAACAGTTTTATTTTCGTCCATACTCTTTAATGGTGTAGAACCGATTTCTGTTACTTTTCCTGTCCAAGTCTTACCAGCGATAGTTTTTGATGAAACGGTTACTTCTTGCCCAACTTTCATACTAGCAAGCTCATATTCAGAAAGTTGACCTTTTACTTTAAATGGACCAGCGTGACGAAGTGTAATGCCGCTCATACCTGTTTTTTCATCAGCAGTTTTCACGATATCATCAATTACGCCATCGACAGGGCTTGTTACAGTAAGAGTATTTACTTTCTCTTTTGCTGCTTTAATCATTTCATCAGCTTTTTCTACTTCAAACTTCTTCATTTCAAGTTGTGATTCTAATTGTTGCACTTCAATTTCCGATGCTTTTAATGCTTCCTGAGGAAGACCTGCATTTTTATCTTTTTGTAATTTTTGTTTCGCTGCATCAATTTGTTTTTGATGTAATGTTACGTCTTTTTGTGCGATTCTCTTTTGCATTTCTGCTTCCGTTACACCTTGTTTAGCAGTAGGGTCATTATATTTAAATAGAAGCTGACCCTTTTTCACTTCATCACCTTTTTTAACAGCTAATTCATACGTACCTTTTGTTGGATCGAATGAAATTGTTTCAATTCCATTTGGGATTACTTCGCCGCCAAATTTTTGGGCATTTTCAATTTGTTTTTCCGTAACTTTATAACCGCTATATGCCATTGCTACTTCTGAACTACCGCCAGCTAAAGCAAAATATGATCCAGCTGCAATTCCGATTGCTACTACACTAGTAATTAACACTTTATTTTTCTTCTTCATCTATTTATCACCTTTTCGTTCGTTTTAGTATCTACATTAAGTATAGAAGAGGTGAAGAATATGACAAATCGTTTTAGCTTACAATAACCTTACAGTTTTGTAAGGTATAAATATGTAGATGTAAGGTAGAGGTTGTCTCAATACATTTTCGTGTTTTAGGGAATATGATTGTAAAAAGTATAGAAGAGGCGATGATGAAAGTTTGATTAGGGGAGAGATAAAGAAACGGAACACACTACTGTGCAGTCAGTTTACATTTAAACAGACGATGTGAAAATAAAAAAGAAGCAAGCATGGATTTCATGCTTGCTTCTTTTCTTTATTTCGTAGAAACTTCACCTTCAGCTGCTGTTTGCGGAATAAAGTATCCGATTATACCACCGATTATTGCTGGAACGATCCAGCCAATTCCTAAGTTGTACAAAGGAATTGTGTGTACGATATTAGCGATAAAACTTGGTATCATTCCCACATTATCAAGTGCATGAATACAGCTAATAATGAATGCTGCGATCATCGCTCCGATATAGACGGAAGGTTTACGTTTCGTATATTTATCAATAAATGACACGAAAATTAAAATGATTGTAATTGGATATAAAATAATTAATACAGGTAATGTAATTTTAATTAATAAACTTAATCCTAAGTTTGAAATAACAAAGCTAAAGATACAAACGTATAGTACAAGCTTCTTGTATGAAACGTTTGTTAGGATTGCTGTGAAATAGTTGGCGAATGCACTTACAACACCGATTGCAGTTGTTAAACAAGCAGCTATAATCGCGATGCTTAATAAAATGTTGCCGCTTGTCCCGAAGAATTGGTACATAATAACTGCTAGCAGCTGACCACCGTTTTCAAATTGTCCTAAGTTTCCGTTTGAAGCGCCGATATAACCGAGTAAGAAATAAACAATTGTTAAGAAAAGAGCAGCAATGCTTCCACAAATAATTGTATATTTCGCAATGGACTTTTTATCTTGTATACCGTTTTGGCGAATGGCATTTACAACAATTGTTGATAATACGAGAGCACCGATTGCATCTAATGTTAAAAAGCCTTCGAGAAATCCTTTGAAAAATGGAATTTCTTTATAGTCACCGATAGGTTCTGTAAATGATCCTGGTGAAAGAATTGCTTTTGTTGCCATAATTGCAATAATTAAAAGTAAAATTGGCGTTAATATTTTACCGATATGATCTACTAATTTGGATGGATTTAATGATAAGAAGTAGACGACTGTAAAGAAAATCGCACTAAAGACTAACATAGAGTACCATTGATCTGGGAAAAGTGGTGCGATCCCAATTTCGTAAGATACAGATCCAGTTCGTGGAATAACAAATAGTGGGCCGATTGAAAGATAAATAATGATAGCGAATACTGCTGCGAATTTTGGATGAACACGGCTTGCTAAAGTGTTGAAACTACCACCGGCAAGGGCAACAGCAACGATAGCTAGTAAAGATAAACCGACGTCTGTAATAATAAATCCTGTAATGGAAACCCACATATTTTCTCCAGAAGAAAGACCAAGAAGGGGCGGGAAAATCATATTACCAGCACCGAAGAAAACTGCGAATAGTAATAAACTAATCGAGAGTATTTGCGCTGGTTTTAAAGTTGTACGCATATAAAGAAAATCCTCCTAATGAGTATTTTTGTCGAAAATTCAAATAATTTGTCGAGTAACTGTTATTATTTTAAAGGTCTGATGACTAGAAAGCAATAGGGAATTTTAAAAATATTAAAAAATAATGCACTAAATTGAATAAATATACTATTTATATGTTAATTAGGAAGGATTTAACTTTTAACGTAAAAAAACACATATCGCTAGGATACGTGTTCTAAAAATATATTTTTCTATCGCGTTCTTCTTTTAAAATTTCAACCGCTTCTCGGAAACGTTGTGAATGGACAATTTCTCGTTCGCGTAAAAAGCGTAAGCTATCATTTATATCGGGATCATCTGATAAATCAATTAGCCATTGATAAGTTGCTCGTGCTTTTTCTTCAGCTGCAATATCCTCGTATAAATCTGCGATAGGGTCTCCTTTTGCTTGAATATAAGTAGCAGTAAAAGGCACACCACCGGCATTATGATAAAACAACGCACTATCATGATTAGCGTATTGCGCATCTAATCCAGCGGCCTTCATTTGTTCAGGTGTTGCATCTTTTGTTAATTTATAAATCATTGTAGCGATCATTTCTAAATGCGCGAACTCTTCTGTACCAATATCAGTTAGTAAGCCAACGACTTTGTCAGGAATAGTATAACGCTGATTTAAGTAACGAAGGGCAGCAGCTAGTTCGCCGTCCGCACCACCGTACTGTTCAACTAATAATCTTGCGAGTGCCGGATTACAAGTACTCACTTTAACAGGATATTGTAATTTTTTTTCATAAATCCACATAGTTTCTCTCCTTTATCCCGCTATTTGTCGGCAGTAAGACTCCTACCTCAAAATTCGGCTGGAGCAAAGAAGTTAGGTGGGAGCCCTGCTGCCCGTAAACGCCCGATTGGTGAGGGCTGATAATCAGTGGGGGATGAACAAAACCCCCACTGATAAAGTTTCACTTCATATTTGCCATGGCCAAGGTCCTTTGCTCCATTCCCATGGAGCGTTAGAATAACTATTTCCAAACTGCTGAAGTGGCCCATATTTTTCTTCAATTTTTTGTTGTAATACTCTTCGTTTATAAGAGAAATCATTGAATTGATTTATAGCTGCAGTATCGTCGGGATGCGTATCTAAATAGAGGGTGAGTTCAACTAATACAAAGTCTAGCTCTTGTAGTTCTTCGATCCATTTGTAATATTCCTCAGGCAATGTTTGTGTCACGTTTTTGTTCACCGTCCTTTTTTGTGAGGGTTTTCATAAAAATCATAAAATGCAGGCCATAGAGTCCCTTTTCTTAAAGCTTCTTTTGGTGGGAATTGGGGTAAATTAGTTGGTTGAAAGCCCATGTATAAGTGGGGGGGAGTTGAGTAATATTTTTTTCCAATTGGAGGGCAAGGATCGTTTGGGCCGTGATAAGGTATGTAAGATTTCATGTATTTATCCATGTTACACTCCTCCTTTATTAATGAAATATTCATCACTACGTATTGTATTCGTACATAATTAAGATTTATGACACATATAGAAAACTAATAGAGACAGGGGGAGTGCGGATGGAAAGGATTACAACATGCATTGTATTAGAATCTAAAAACTTAAAGGAAACATTATATTTTTATGAAGGAATTTTAGGTTTTAAGCCAAGCAAGGAGAGACCACAATTACGTGTAACAGGTGTTTGGTATGATATTGGTTCGACGAGAATTTGTTTTGTTGTAAACAGGGGACTGGGAGAGTATAGAGAGACTGTCACATCACCAGCTAAGGAGATATTTTTAAGAACTGCAAATATCGAACGAATAAAGAAGAAGTTGAAATTTTATCATATATCATTTACAGAAGAACGCTGTGGTGAAGAAGTAAGAATAATTTTCTATGATCCAGATTGTTATGAGCTCCAAATCGTTTCAAAAGAGAATATGGAAGAGAGTCTCTTTTAATTTAATAATCGTAATAGGAAATGTAAGTAATGAAAAAAATATTGACAAGCCCCTCCAAATATTTTAATGTGATTGTATAAAATTGTGTATCTAAAGGGGAGTAACTTATTACAGTAAAGTCGTCATTACAGGGAGAAACCCTCGGCTTTATTGGCAACATTACGTTGTTAGTGAGACCTTTACCAGCAATGGTAAAGGCCCCTTATTGTCTTTTTAGGACCCTTACCATATTTGGTAGGGTCCTTTTTGTATACAAAGAGAGGAGATATAAAAATGAAAAAACTTATTAGTAGATTAAGAGTTGTATTTCATGTCCGCCGTTTTGTTCCATTCCTATTTGACTTTTTCACTTCAAAAGAGGTTTCAATAAAGAAGAAAATTTTATCTATTGCTTTTTTAGTTGGTTATGTTGCAATGCCACTCGATTTAATTCCAGACTTCCTGCCGTTTATTGGTATTTTAGATGATATTGGAATTGTTTTATTTATTTTGAATCGAATTGTAAAAATGGCACCAGTGCAATTGCAAGAAAAGCATAATGTAAATATCGGATAGGAGTTAAAAGTATGGAGCAAATTATTTTAGATATAATTGAGTATTTAAAGCAGTTTTCTTATTTTGGAGTTATGCTAGCGTTAACGTTTGAGTTTATTCCAGCAGAGGTAGTTTTGCCTATGGTTGGATATTGGGTATACGAGGGTGATATGAATTTTTGGCTTGCTGTATTGGCTGGAACACTTGGCGGAACGACAGGGCCATTAACTTTATACGCGCTCGGTTATTACGGGGGGCGCCCTATATTAGTGAAGTATGGGAAATACTTCTTTATTAAAGAAGAACAAATTCAAAAAGCAGATGATTTCTTTGCGAAGTATGGTCCAGTTGTGGCATTTGTTGGACGCTTCGTACCGGGAGTTCGAACACTTATTTCTGTACCGTGTGGTATGGCGAAAATGAACATATGGAAATTTAGCATATATACATTTGTAGCAATGTTCCCGTTAACGACTTTGTATATTTATTTTGGAATGAAATTAGGACCGCATTGGGAAAAAGCAGCGGATGTTGTTGGACAATATATGTTACCTATATTAGTAGGCGTGCTAATTATTGTAGGTGGTATCTTAATCTATAAATATATGAAAAAGAGGGACAAAACGGAATCTATTTAAAGATAAAGGCGCATAATTTTTGGTGAATATAGATGAATAATACAGGCAAAGGACTCTTAAGGACATACACATATAAGGAATAAGTAAGAGAGAGGGGAAAATTCTATGGCTTGTGAATGCTCAGGAACAGCGTTAACATGTTGTCCAGATAAAAATTTTGTACAAGATAAAGTGTGTAGTCCATGGTCAGGAACTGTAGTTGCTACTGCAATTATAAATGTGCTGTATAACAATAATATTAATCAAAATATGATTGGAACAGGGTTCGTTCGATATGACGTCGGGCCAGGTCCAATCACGCTGACAGTTTTAGATGGAACAGGAGCTACAATTGACACACAAACATTAAATCCTGGAACGAGTATTGCTTTTACGTATCGTCGTTTCCAGACAATTGAAGTAACTTTACCTGCTGGAACAGCTGGAACATATCAAGGAGAGTTTTGTATAACAACACGTTATCCACTTTCATAATAGAAAAGGAGAGGACTAGGATGTGCAATTCTAACTTATCATGCTGTTCCAATAAAACACTTGTTCAAGACCAGGTATGTATAGATTGGTCTGCTACTGGTGCAGTCACTGAAACGGTATATACGAATAATATTACACAAGACTTGTACGCATCTGGATATGTAAAATATGATGTAGGTGTAAATCCAGTTACAGTAAACTTTTTAGTAGGAGCGACAGTAGTTAATACAATTACTATACAACCACAAAGTAGCGGGTCGTTTACAGTAAGGTATTTTACTACCATTCAGATTGTAACGACAGGAATAGGAACGAGCCAAGGACAGTTGTGTCTTACGGTACGTTATCCGATTTCATAAAAAAAGCATACCACAATGGTATGCTTTTTTTATGGTTTGTAGGTTCATAAATAAGGAAGTGGAAACCTATTCTATAAACAAAATGAAAATTGGCAACAATATTTTCCCTCTATATATTGAGTCGGGGTATTCGGAATATTAATGATTGTAACGGACTGTAATGACTTCCCTGTGTACGACATCGTGTTGCCAGGATAAACAGTAAAGGTATTTGTAACTTGGCCGACAATTTGAACAGTGACTTCTCCTGTACTACTAGTACTATTATATATAGAAATTGTACCGGATATTTTAAGCACGCCATCACCTTCCCAAAGTGGTAATGTACGGAAGGGATTTGGATTCTCTTTGGGAGGTAGTGGAATTTCATTAGTTATGAAAAAATTACCGGCAAATTCATTCATAACTAATTCACAGCCTGGTGGTTCTGGTGGATTAGGCGGGGCACAGGGAGGACAGATGATAGATAAAGGAGCATAGCAGCCGATATTTTTTTTACAAGCCATTAATAGTTCCTCCCTTCATAGCTACTATTTATTACTATTAAATGTTGTAAAGCGATAGGTTGTGTTAATAAAGGGACGAAAAATTTCACGAAAGATGTTTAATAGGCTTACAGTTCGTAATAAGTTATGAGAGTCTGTAAGACAAAAGGTGGTTGTATAAGATAATACAAGTAATGTGGGATGTCACATGAAATTGACTGTATATTTACAAAAAATAAATAAATTTCATTCTTAATTTAAACGAAGTTAATATGTGTCCGATACAATAACCATTGTAATTAATTTATTATATGAGGAGGATTTACGTGGAAAGAACTGCTTTACGAAAAGTAAAAGGTCTTATTGGATTATTGATGGTTTTTGTGTTAGCTTTTGTATCATTGCCGTGGAATACATCAGTCAAAGCGGAAGAGAAAAAACAAGAAAAGTCGCCAAGTGAGAAGAAGCTTGTTTTTCCAGTTGTAAGTGATGTGCATATTAAAGATAATGAAACGGATGATATGTTCCGCTGGAAACGAGCGATTGAACAATTGAATTCAATTGCACCAAAGCAAGATGCCTTTGTCATTGTAGGTGATTTCACGGATACAGGATCAGTAAAACAATATGATCGTTTCATGCAAGTGTATAATGACAATGCAAATAAAGATGCGGTACGAATGAATTCTCTAGGTAATCATGATTATTGGAACGGTTTATCTGTAGAGGGAGCGCAGAAGCGTTTCTTAGAAAAGACAGGAATGGAATCGATTTATTATCATAAAGTGGTAAAAGGCTATCATTTTATCGTAATGTCTCCAGAAAATGAAACGACACATGGGTATTATTCGGACAAGCAAATTAATTGGTTAAAAGAAGAAATGGCAAAGGCACAAAAAGATGATCCGGAAAAACCGATTTTTGTGTTTTTACATCAACATATTAAAGATACAGTGTACGGTAGCCAAGAATGGGGAACGAAAGATAGTGCGAAAATTAATGCGGTATTAAAAGAATACCCACAAGTAATTACGTTTTCAGGTCATTCGCATTATCCGTTAGATGATCCAAGATCGATTCATCAAAAAGACTTTACATCAGTTGGTACATCTTCTGTAAGTTATATGGAAGTTGAAGGTGGTAAAGTGCAAGGGAATATCCCTGCAGAATCTCGTGCATTAAGTCAAGGTTTATTAGTAGAAGTGGATGATAAAGAAGTAACAATTAATCGCCGTGATTTCCATACAAATTCTTGGACAGGCGAGCCATGGAAAATTCAGCTGCCATCAAAGAAAGAAACATTTACGCATGTAGAAGATCGTGATAAAGAAAAGCCATCTTTTACGAAAGATGCGAAATTGTCAGTATCAAATGTAACGGAAAACGCAGCAACAGTAACATTCCCGCAAGCGGTGGACAACCTTCTTGTTCATTCTTATCGTGTACAAGCGAAGGATAAACAAACAGGAGAAATTAAAAACAAACTGTTAGCATTCTCAGAGTTTTATCGTGATCCAGTGCCGAAAGAACTTACATTTACACTTGCAGGATTAGATGGCGGGAAATCATATACACTTGAAGTAGTTGCAATTGATTCGTTTGGTAATGAAAGCGCACAGCCGTTAACTGCAGAAATCACAACGAAAAAAGATAATATTGATCCGAATGTAAAAGTGCCAAAGGCAGACGTTTTTGATGTGAATTTCTTAGATGGTACATTTAAAGACAACTCACCGTTTGGAACAAAAGGTGATGTGAAAGGGAATGTATCGATTGAATATGATAAAGCGTTGAAAACAAATGTAATGAAATTAAGTGGAAAAGCAAATACATTTGGTTATCTTCCATTTTCAGCAGCACAAAAAGAAAAAGTAGCAAATTCATTTACGTTAGAAACTGTATTTTCGATGAATGAAATTCGTGGACAAGGAATTTTACAAAATACAGAGAGCGGCGGAATTGGTTTTGAGTCGACAGGAAGTGGATATGTTGAATTATGGGCTCATATTGGCGGTAGCTATAAACGTGTTGGCGTTCAGTTAGAAGCAAATAAAACATATCATTTAACAGGAACGTATAACGGAAGTGAAGTAGCCATTTATGTAGATGGTAAAAAAGTAAATAGCCAACCAGCTCAAGGGAAAGTATATCATCCAAACGTACCGTTTGCATTGGGAGCTGATCCAGATAGCAATGGAAATGGTGGCATTCCGTTAAATGGTCAAATTGCGCTAGCAAAATTATATAGTAAAGCATTAAGTTCTTCAGAAGTAGTAGCAGCGTACAATGAGTTTTCTAATCGTACGAAGTTAGAGCAAGTAAATGCGTTATTTGAAGAGCTTGGAAAAGTGAAAGAAGTATTGGCAGGTACTTATGAATTTGGTGAAAAACCAGGCCAATATTCACAAGAAGCTTTCAAAGAATTACAAAAAAACTATGACAATGCTAAGAAAGTGTTTGGGAATATGACAAGTACAGGTGAGCAGGTTGTTCAAATGTATAATGAATTAAAAACAGCAAACCAAACATTTGTACAATCAAAAGTGGCAGAAGAACAGCCAAAAACACCGAAAGAAAAATTACAAATCAATATTGAATCTGCTAAAGCTGTCGTAAAGAAAGCGCAAGCTGCCAATGTAACAGACGGTTCAGTTAAATCATTAAGTCAAAAAATCACTGTTGCAGAAGTTGTGTTAAAAGATAAAAATGTAAAAGATGGGTATGTTGAATCAATGAATCGTACATTAGAGCACGCTATTTCACTTGTTGAAAAAAGTATCAACAAGTAAGGTATAAGAAAAAGAAGCTTATCATGATAGGCTTCTTTTTTGTTATACTAAAAGTAGTATAGAAAAAGGGAGCGAATAATTTGGAAGAGAAAAAGCTAAAAAGAATTCTTGAATATGTATGGATCGCCGTTGTGCTCCTTGTAGGATATTATTTATTAAAAGATAAAAGTATATGGGTTTTATTTTTAATGACATTTTTATTAGCGGGATTAGGAACGCTATTTATTAACTTTTTCTTTGATAGTGTAAACGCGTGGAGAAAGAAAAAGAAAGAAACGAAGTAAGGGAGAATAAGTATACCAATGCAGATTATGTACTAACTTGCATTGGTATACTTTTCGTTTTACAATCGTTAACGAAAAAACATAATAGAACATGAAAATAGCTCGCCTTTATTATAGGCAAGCTATTTTTTATGCTTCTTTTTTCTCATCACCTGTTTTTTCAGTAGCTAAATGACTATGTTTTCTAGAGTAGAAGAAATAGACGCATAAACCGACTATAAGCCAGACTGCAAAGCTGATCCATGTCGTTTTAGACAAATTAATCATTAAATATAAACAACAAAGAATAGCGACAACCGGTAGCGCAGGTACGAGCGGCGCACGAAAGCCTCGTTTTAAATCAGGATGAGTTTTCCGTAAAATAAGTACAGCAAAGCAAACGAATGTGAAGGCTGTTAACGTACCGATGTTTACTAAATTCGCTAGTAAATGTAAATCTAAAAGCCCTGCTAATAAAGCTGCAAATACTCCAGTAATCCATGTGTTTAGTAAAGGGATTTTTACTTTTTTATTTACGCGTGATAACGCTTTTGGGAGTAAGCCGTCTCGGCTCATTGCATAAGAAACACGAACTTGTCCATACATAACGACTAAAAGAACGGTTGTCATTCCTGTCATCGCACCAACTGCAAGTAGCCCCGCAATAGTATCTTCGCCAACGAAATGCAGTGCAAATGCAACTGGATCAGAAACATCTAATTGCGTATAAGGAACCATACCTGTTAAAACGAAAGATACGATCATGTATAAAACTGTACAAATAAGAAGGGAACCGATAATGCCAATTGGTAAATCACGCTGCGGTTTTTTCGTTTCTTCTGCCGCAGTTGCGATTGCATCAAAACCTAAAAAGGCGAAGAAGACAGTGGCAGCGCCAGTAATAATACCGTCGTATCCGAATGGAATGAACGGTGTCCAATTTTCAGGCTTTACATATTTTGCGCCTGCTACGATAAAGGCGATAATAACTGCTAATTTTATAAGGACCATAATATTATTAATGCGTGCGCTTTCGCGTATACCAAAACTTAAAAGGCCAGTAATGAGAAGTAAAATACAAACAGCCGGTAAATCAATGAGACCACCTTTTCCTGTTCCGGGGGCTGAGGAAATAATGGCGGGAAGGTGTATATTGAACCCTTGAAGCAATGATTGTAAATATCCAGACCAGCCAACAGCTACCGCTGCAACTGCGAGTAAATATTCGAGCATTAAACACCAACCAACGATGAAGGCGACGACTTCTCCGACGGTCATGTATGCATAAGTATAAACACTGCCAGAGACTGGTATAGAAGAAGCGAATTCGGCATAACAAAAGGCCACACAAGCACAAGTAAATGCAGCAATAAGGAATGATAGCATAATACCAGGACCAGAATGTTTCGCCGCTACAATACCTGTTAATACAAAAATCCCTGTCCCAATTACGGCGCCGATTCCTAAAAACGTTAAATCGAGTGCCGTTAATGTTCGATCTAGCTGCCTCGGTGATTCAGTACTAAGCGCTTTTTTTCGTAATAATGACTTCACTTTGGACTCTCCCCCCGTTTTTCATCTCCATAACTGTGAATAGTGTGAACCGATTGGAAAAGAGTACGTAAGTGAATGAAGGTACAGTTATGGTATGTAGTTTTTTGAAATTTCTGGATTAATTTTAATATAATTCAGAATATTTTGTCAAATAAAACTTTAACAAATAAAATGCCAGTTGTAAGGAGAAACTATGTGCAGAAATAGATACGTGTTAACAAAAAGATTCACTTTATATAGTAGGAGAAGATGCTATGTTATTTTATTTCGAACTTGTTGTTATTTTACTTTGTACGAAATTAGCTGGTGATATTAGCGTTAGGCTTGGCCAACCTTCTGTACTTGGTAAATTAATCATTGGTATTATTATCGGTCCTGCGGTGTTTGGTATTATTAATAGTTCAGAACTTATTGATGAGCTTAGCGAAATCGGTGTTTTGCTACTTATGTTTATGGCGGGACTCGAAACAGATTTAGAAGAGTTAAATCGGAATTTAAAAGCGTCATTCGCAGTAGCGGCTGGTGGGATTATTTTCCCTTTCATTGGTGGATATGTAACGGGACTGCTTTTCGGATTAATGCAATCCCATGCTATTTTTTTAGGATTATTACTTTGCGCAACATCGGTTAGTATTACGGTGCAAACGTTAAGAGATTTAGGGAAAATGAATACGAGAGAAAGTACAACGATTTTAGGAGCGGCTGTATTTGATGATGTGATAGTCGTTATTTTATTAGCATTTGTAATGAGCTTTTTAGGAACGCAAGATGTGAATATAACACTTGTCATTGCAAAGAAAATTATTTTCTTTGTAAGTATTGTTTTTATCGCATGGAAAGTCGTTCCATGGATTATGAAAATGCTTGTCCCACTTCGTGTGTCTGAAGCGTTAATTAGTGCGGCTCTTATTATTTGTTTTTCATTTGCTTATTATAGTGAACAAATGGGAATCGCAGGTATTATTGGAGCTTTTGCAGCAGGAATTGCGATTTCTCAAACCGAGTACAAGCATGAAGTGGAACATAAAATTGAACCGATTGCGTATGCGGTATTTGTACCAGTTTTCTTCGTAAGTATTGGAATGGAAATTACATTTCAAGGTATCGGAAGCCAACTTTGGTTCATTATCATTATGACGCTCATCGCAATTTTCACAAAGTTAATTGGATCAGGTTTAGGAGCAAGACTAACAGGATTTAACTTACAATCTTCTATTAGTATTGGTGCGGGGATGGTGTCGCGTGGGGAGGTAGCGCTTATTATCGCAGCAAATGGATTAACTGCTAATTTATTAGCGAAAGAAAATTTCACAGCTATTGTCATTGTTGTTATATTGACGACGATTATTACGCCGCCACTTTTGAAGAAGTATTTTGTATAGAGAGAAAGGGCTTATCTTATGTAGGTAAGCTCTTTTTTTATCACAAAAAGCAATAGTCATGTAGCGTGAAGAGGTTGTAATTATGGTAAAATCTACGTATATGTTAGGACAAGGAGAGAAATGTGTGAAGATTACGAAGGGGAAGGTTATAGGTGTAGTTATACTCCTTTTACTGTGTTTACCATTTATTATAGGGAAAGAATCAAAAGTGAAAGGTTTTCCGGTTTCTATTTTTTCTTCTCAAGTGGAAGGCCGTTATCCACAAGAATATAAATACACTGCATTTCTACCTGACTTTTCAGTTTGGATAAATGGATGGGAAAAGAAGTGGACAGAAGGGGAAAGAACCGTGTATCAAAAAGGGGAGCGTACTGTAAATGTGTTTCATCCTCCTGGTGATGATGGCTATTATCTCTATGAAGAAGGAGAATATGCGAAATAAAAAGCAGCCGCAAGAAGTGGAGGGTAAATAGTGAAAGCTTCAACATTACTATTTAAAATTGAAAATAATATGGATCAATTTTCACCAGCTGAAAAGAAGGTTGCCATGTACATAATGGAGAACGCAGAGATTGTTCCAAATTTAACGACAAAAGAAGTGTCTACAAATGCGGGATCGAGTGAGGCGAGTGTTGTACGTTTTTGTAAAACAATCGGTATTGGAAGCTTTAAAGCATTTAAGCTAGCGCTCGTTCGTGAATTAACAATTGTTGATTATAATATTAACGATTTT
The DNA here is from genome assembly GCF_018332515.1 of Bacillus hominis. GTDB lineage: Bacteria > Bacillota > Bacilli > Bacillales > Bacillaceae_G > Bacillus_A > Bacillus_A hominis. The sequence continues at coordinate 24,954 of NZ_BOQD01000018.1, forward strand.
TCAGTGATGAATACAGAAGATGGACCGTATGATTTGTTTAATAAAGTTACATATGTGAATAAAGCTGCAATTGAGGCGAGTGTTACTGCGATAGATAAGAAGGAACTTGAGAAAGCTGCAGATAGTATTGTAAATACTAATAAGATTATATTTTATGGTGTTGGTGGATCAGCTACACCGGCGATGGACGGAGCTTATAAATTTACTAGGCTTGGATTTACTGCGATGATGCTATCCGATTTTCATATGATGTTGCCACTCGTAACAAATTTAAAAGAGGGAGATATATTTGTGGCGATTTCAACTTCTGGGCGGACGAAAGATGTACTTGAAATGGCGCAATATGCGAAAAGACAAGGTGCTACAGTTATTGCGATTACGAAGCTAGATCAATCATCTCCTTTATATAAAGCGGCAGACATTCGCCTTTGTATGCCAGATGTAGAGCAAGATCATCGCATTGCAAGTATTGCTTCACGAATGACGCAACTGAATATGATTGATGCTTTATACGTTATTACTTTTAACCGTATTGGTAATAATGTGATAGATCAATTTATGGAGACAAGAGAAGAAGCTCTGCGGTTACGGAAGTTAAAGTAAAAAGATGGGGCAACCCATCTTTTTTTGTGGCTGGACATAAATTTGTCATGAAAAGAAATGAAATTTCATAAAATAAGAAAGTAATATTGATTTTAAATTTCTTAAAGTTATAATAAAAGTATGAAATTAAATTTCAAAGAAGGTGACAACATGTTAGAAAATTTATCTACAGAACATCGTAATGAGAAGACAATGAATTTAGATGAGATGAGCATAAAAGAAGTTTTACAAAGTATGAATCAAGAAGATCGAACTGTTGCGTTAGCAGTTGAAAATGAAATAGAAGAAATTGAAAAGGTTGTACAGATTGTTATTAAATCTTTTGAAGAAGATGGACGATTAATTTATATTGGTGCTGGTACGAGTGGTCGTTTAGGCATTTTAGACGCAGTGGAGTGCCCGCCGACATTCGGTACAGATGACAAAATGGTACAGGGATTTATAGCAGGTGGATTGAAAGCGTTTACTAAGGCGGTAGAAGGTGCTGAAGATCGTGAAGAGTTAGCAGAAGAAGATTTAAGAAGTATTGGATTAAACGAGAAAGATACGGTTATTGGAATTGCAGCAAGTGGTAGAACACCTTATGTAATTGGCGGATTGAAATACGCAAATAGCGTGGGAGCGAGTACGGCGAGTATTTCTTGTAACAAAAATGCTGAAATAAGTAAATATGCAAAACTAAATGTGGAAGTGGAGACAGGCGCAGAAATATTAACAGGCTCAACACGTTTGAAGGCTGGGACAGCGCAGAAGTTAGTACTGAATATGATTTCTACAGCGTCTATGATTGGTGTAGGGAAAGTATATAAAAACTTAATGGTAGATGTTCAATCAACAAATGAAAAATTAGTAGAACGCTCAAAACGAATTATTGTGGAAGCGACAGGCGCTAGTTATGAAGTAGCCACAGAGTATTATGAGAAAGCAGATCGAAATGTGAAAGCTGCAATCGTTATGATATTACTACAGTGTGAATATGGGGAAGCACTAGAAAAATTAAAAGGTGCGAAAGGATTTGTGAAGAAGGCACTTTAAACTCTGGGGAGGGGGATTCTGTTATGAAGAAAGAAGAGATAATGGCGAGTAGGATTACGGAGCAACTTGGGGGAGTAAAAAATATTCGTGGCATTGCTCATTGTATGACGAGGTTACGATTAACGCTTCATGATGAAAGTAAAGTGAACATAGACCTTTTGAAAAAGGTTGAAGGCGTTATGGGTGTGATTGAAGATGAAACACTTCAAGTTGTCGTTGGTCCAGGAACGGTAAATAAAGTAGCGGCTGAAATGGAAGGTTTAACAGGACTGCGAATTGGTGAAGTGGCAGATCATCATCTTGAAGATCTTGGGCAAGAGATGAAGTCAGAAATTAAGAAGAAAAATAATACACCAGTGAAAAACTTTTTACGAAAAATAGGAAGTATTTTTATTCCGTTAATTCCTGGTCTTGTTGCATCGGGAATTATAAACGGGGTTGCCAACTTTGCGAAAAATGCTGGTGCTGATCCAAATGCTACATGGCTACAAATGTTACTTTTAATTGGCGGCGGTATCTTTACATTCTTAGGCATTTTAGTCGGCTGGAATACAGCGAAAGAATTTGGAGGGACACCAGTTCTTGGGGCAATTGCAGGTATTTTAATTTTCAACCCAGCGATGGCGAATGTAAAATTATTCGGTGAAGCGCTCGTACCTGGACGGGGCGGATTATTTGCAGTTATTTTTGCAGCATGGCTTATGGTTGTAGTTGAAAGACAAGTTCGAAAAGCAGTGCCAAATGCAGTTGATATTATCTTGACACCACTCATTACTGTATTAGTGGTAAGTATAGTAACGATGTTAGCAATTCAGCCAGTTGCAGGTTTCTTATCTGAAGGAATTACAAGCGGAATTAATGCTATCTTAAATATTGGCGGAGCATTTGCCGGAGCTGTGCTTGCCGGAACATTTTTACCTCTCGTTATGGTCGGATTGCATCACGGTTTAACACCGATTCATATGGAATTTATTAATCAAACTCACGTAACGCCTTTATTACCAGTACTCGCAATGGCAGGTGCTGGGCAAGTAGGAGCAGCGATTGCTATTTATGTGAAAACAAAAAACAAACGACTTCGCAACGTGATTAAAGGTGCATTACCAGTTGGTTTTTTAGGAATTGGCGAACCGTTATTATACGGGGTTACATTACCACTTGGGAAACCGTTCCTTACTGCTTGTTTAGGTGCAGCTGTCGGTGGTGCATTCCAAGCGGTTATGCACACAGCTGCACTCGGAATTGGCGTATCAGGATTATCTTTAATCCCATTAATTGCTGATAATAAATATTTATTATATTTCCTTGGATTAGTAGTTGCATATACTTTCGGATTCATCTTTACGTACTTCTTCGGCTTTAAAGAAGAAATGGCAGAAAATATATAGAAAAAGAGAAAGGGATTTCCTTTCTCTTTTTCTATTAAATAGAGAGGGAGATTTATATGATAGGAGTTTCAATTTATCTTTCAAAAGAGAGAGTAGAGAAACAAGAAGAATGGTTAAAAGTAGCGAAGGAAAACGGTTTTTCATCTATTTTTACATCACTTCATATACCAGAAGATGATCCGGGTACGTATCGGGAGTTAATTCAAATACTTGGGAAACAAGCTCTTGAAAATGAAATGGAGTTAATGGTCGATGTGTCGCCAAAGTCGTTAAACCATTTAGGAATAACATATGAAAACGTGGAGGAGTTATTGAACTGGGGCATTACTGGTTTACGAATGGACTACGGCATTGCGCCGAAAGAAATTGCACGCGTATCTCATAAGATGAAAGTGGCTTTAAATGCGAGTACGATTACAGAATCATTTTGGAAAGAGTTACTTGCAGAAAATATACAAGTAGAGAATGTAGAAGCATGGCATAATTTTTACCCGCGTCCAGAAACAGGACTAGCAAAGTCTTTCTTACAAAAGAAAAATCAATATTTACATGAGTGTGGAATAAAAACGATGGCATTTATTCCAGGTGATGGGGAAAAACGTGGCCCATTATATGAAGGTTTACCAACGTTAGAAAAGCACCGCAATATGCGCCCGCTGGAAGCGTATTTAGAGCTTGTTCAAGATTGTCATGTCGATAAAGTGTTAATTGGAGATATAAGCGGGAGTCTAGAAAGTGTACAAGAAGTCGCGAGTGCAAGTGGTGGAATTATTCCGGTGCGGTATCAATCATTTATAAATGATAGCCGTGCGGTACAACTGATAGAACGGGTGCATACGAACCGGCTTGATCCAGCGCGTGATGTAATTCGCTCTGTAGAATCGCGTGAAGAAAATAAAGTTGTATTACAACCGATGAATACAATTGCAAGAAAACGTGGCAGTATTACAATCGATAATGAATTGTACGGTAGATATGCTGGGGAGCTGCAAGTTGTTATAAATGATTTACCTGAAGATGAGAGAGTGAATGTTGTTGGAATGGTGATTGAAGAAGATGTGTCTTTATTGTCTTATATTGGTGCTGGGAAAAAATTTCAACTTTTTTAAGTAATGGAATGAAAGCTTGAATTAGCACTATTTTGTAAAAAACATTATTCGTAAAGAGGATAATGTTTTTTGTTTTCTTTAAAAAAGCATTTGACGAATAAAAGGAAATATTTTGTTGTTTTTATAAATAACTATTCAAAAAACACAAAAATTGAAGGTGATAACTTATTTTTTGTTGAATCATATAATCACTTAAAAATGAGTGGGAAGAGCAATACCTGGAGTAGGCACATTAATTAGTATAGTAGCTTGGGGAAATGCTATATATCATGCAAACAACGCATACCGTTCCATTTAAATAAAGGAGATGTAATATGGAAAATTCATTTTTAAATATTGTTTTCCCAATCCTTTTGTACATGATAAGTATGCAATTTCTAGGAAAAATGGTAGAAAAATATATAAGTAAAAAGAGTATGTTCGTAGAATATATTTATGGATCAAGTTTCTTTATTTGTTTTATTGTCACACTGCCGATTTTATTATTAACAACTTCTACTTCAGGTGTACATTCCATTTTATTAGCAGGGGTATTAGTAGGTGGATTAGGAACACTGTTTTATGGAATATTATTCGTGCTTAGAAAAATTAATAGCCGAATGTATGAGAAGATTAGTAAGTGGTTAAAGGCTGATTAATAAATACACCTCGCCATTATTTATATGGTGAGGTGTATTTATTAAGAATGTTTCCGCATTAAAGCTCTAGTCGGCTGAACAGCAACGGTTTTAAAATGAGAAAATAAATAACATCCTGTCACGACGATAATTGTCCCGAAAATTTGAATCCATGTTAGTTCTTCTCCGAGGAAAATAAATGCTAGGATAGCTGTAAAAATCGGATTGAAATTTAGAAAAATTCCCGATGTAGTAGCACCTAATTTTTGTACACCAATATTCCAAAATACCATACAAAGGACTGTTGAAACGAGTCCTGTATATAAAAGTGATGTAATAAAGGAAGAGTTAACATTTGAAACAGTGAAGTTGCCTATGTTAAATGGAAGCAATAAAATGACGCCAAAAATGCCAGAATATAACGTCGCCATTAGTGGTGTAACTGTTTTTGTCGCCCATTTACTACAAACAGAATATATCCCCCAAATACATACTGCCGCCATCATCCATAAATCTCCGCTATTAAAATGTAGTGAAAATAATAGAGCGAAATTTCCTTTCAAAAGAACAAGGATGACCCCGGAAAATGAAAGAATCATAGAAAGAATTTGAAGTGTATTAACTTTTTCTTTTAGAAATAACACAGAAAATAATGCAATCGAAATAGCGTTCAATGTAGAAATAAGACCTACATTCGTTGCGGACGTTTTTTCTAGTGCTAAAAATTGAAAAATGTTAAAAAGGACGACTCCTGAAATTCCCATAAGTATTAATGGAAGTATTGCAGAGCGTGGTGGTATGATTTTTTTCTCTTTAAACCATACGATCGGTAATAAACAAATGATCGCAATCATCCATCTTAAACTTGTTAGTGTCATCGGAGACGCATGATCAACGAGTGATTTCCCAACGACGAAATTTCCTCCCCATAGTAAGCTCGTTAGTAATAGTAAAAAGACGTAAAAATAAGGCATGCTAAAAACCCCTTTGTTGAAATAAGAATGAACTGTAAATAATTTTAGCATTTTTCTTTATTATCTAATATATTCTTTTGTATAATGATAAAAACTCGATAAAATGTTTCGTTAGAAATCTTATTTACAGAAAAACATTCAGTTTTATATAAGTTATGAGATGTTTCTTCGAATAATCGTCGGTAAGAAAAAAGGGGGGATTTTGATGGAGTCATCTGTTATTAAGGTGTTAGATGATTTGGATATACAAATTTTAGATATACTGCAAAAGGAGTCACAAGTAAGTAATGCGGAGCTTGCACGCCGCGTTAATTTATCACCGGCTGCGATGCATGCACGAATAAAAAGATTAGATGGGGAAGGGTTTATTGATAAGCAAGTGGCAATTTTAAATCAAGAAAAGCTTGGGTTTGATTTATTATGTTTTATTTTTATGAGTACGAATATTCATCAATCGGATAAGTTGGAAGTGTTGGAGAAAGAATTAGAATCGATGCCGGAAGTGTTAGAATGCCACTGTTTAACAGGAGAGTATGATTATTTATTAAAGGTGGCGAACCGTGATCGTAAAGAGCTGGAGCATTTTATTAGAAAGCTGAATAAGCTTGGTATTACACGTATACAGACGAGTTTAGCACTTCGTGAAATTAAATATTCGACGGTATTGCCGATACGAAACGAGGGACCAAGCATCGATTAGATTGCTTGGTTTTTTGTTTGTGTAATATTCAGAAAAGTGATTGACGGGGAGAAAAGAGGACTGTATTATTATATATAATTATGAATTAATATTCATTTCTTTTTATAAATATTAATGTGCTGGGTAAGGGGATATAATATGAAAATTTGTAATGCGGTTACAAGTGATGTGAAAGAGATTTATAACTTAATTGAAGTGTACGCGAAAGAGGGAGTTGTTTTGCCACGTTCTCTCTTGTCTCTTTATCAATATTTACAGTGTTTATATGTCATGAAAGAAGACGGGAAAATTGTTGGAGTTGCTGGATTGCATGTATTAGGGGAAGACCTTGCAGAAATCCGGTCATTAGTAGTTTCGCATAAATATGCAGGGAAAGGGATAGGGCGCATGCTCGTAAATCATGTGATGGAGGAAGCTACGAAAATAAATGTAAAAAGAGTAATTTCCTTAACGTATGAAACAGTATTTTTTCAAAAGTGTGGATTTGATTTTGTAAATAAAGAAGCATTGCCAGAGAAAGTATGGATTGATTGTAGACATTGTCCAAAGGTTGATTATTGTGATGAGGTGGCGATGGTTCGGTATGTTGGTGAAAATTTTATAGAGAAAAAGAGCCCACTATTATGTAAATAATAGTGGGCATCTATATTTCAATAAGAAATGAGAGTGTTATTAAGAATTTGAATTCGTTTGTCTCACGGCAAAATTATAAAGTGGATCTCTAAGTTCATAGTTATACGTAAAACCGTCGACAATTCCTACAACTTTATCGTTATCATAAAGGTCGAGCATAAATTGTGCCATTTGTTTTGCAGTGTGGAATTTCGGTACAACATTATCGTATTGGAACTCATCAATATCAAATGAGCGTTTTGCAAATTCTGTTTCAGTTGCAGCAGGAGCTAAAACTTTTGCTTGCAGTTTTGCGCCTTGTTCTTTCAGTTCGTGAGATAGTCCTTCTGTAAATGCACTTACATAAAACTTCGTAGCGCAGTACGTAACAGCATTGGCAACAATCGTGTATCCACCGCCCGATGAAACGTTGATAAGCTGTGTTCCATCAACCATTGAATAATCTCGAACGAAAAGAGAAGAGAGTATAGTTAGTGCTTCTATATTTAAATGCAACATCGTCTCTATTTTATTTAAATTTTGTTCAGCAATTGAGGCGAAATTACCAAAACCTGCGTTGTTAATCCACGTTTCAATTTGAAAACTTTGTAGACTTTCATAAAGTTTATAAACTTCTTCTGTGACGGATAAATCAGTTTTTCGAATGACAACATCCAATTTCGGATTCATTTCGTTAATTTTCAATTTTAACTCTTCTAATTCTGCTTGTCTTCGAGCTACAAGTATTAAGTTTTTTCCGCGAGATGCAAAGGCTAAAGCTGATTCGTAGCCGATTCCTGAACTAGCACCAGTAATAACAGTATATTTCATATAAAAGCCTCCTAAATTCAAATTATTTTATTATGGTTAGATTGTATTTGTTAGAGTATACTCTAAGTCAAATGTTTTTTTATAATCTGGATGTGGCAGTAAAATATATGAGGATAAATGGCATGCGGAGGGAGTATGAGTATGTACACAATTAGTGAGGTAGCTAAATTATTAGGAATGAGCACACATACATTACGTTATTATGAAAAGGAAAATATATTAATTGCAAATCGCGATGCAAATGGGAATCGAATTTATGAAGGGTCACATATAAAGTGGTTGCAGTTTGTAATGAAATTAAAACAAACACAAATGCCGATAGCAAAAATAAGAGAATACGCTAGATTATATACAGAAGGTGAGCATACAACCGGGGCTCGGTTGCAATTGTTAGAGGATCATAAAAAATCTATTCAAACTCAAAGAGAAAACTTAGTAATTACAGAGAAGATGCTTGAAAATAAAATTATTGCATACAAAGCCTCGTTGGAAAATAAATAGATTAAAAAATACTCTGTTCCTTGTTACGTGATGAAAGATGGATTTGATCTATGAGTATTTCATCATAGTGTGCGGACAAATTAAAAAGAGCAGCTAGCAAAAGCTAACTGCTCTTTTTAAGGGATCTCTCCAAGGGGGAATGGAGAAAATCTTATGTTACTAGCATTATTGACAGATTATTGAGAAATATACATGCAAATTTAAGAAATTTAAAATGTTTTTTGGTTAATAAAATCCGGGTGTTGACACTTTATCAATTGGTCATGTAGAATATTTGTGAATGACATTCAGTCATTTTTCTGTAAAAGGGTGTAGATAAGCAACTTTTATATGTAGTTAGCTTAATAACGGAACAAATATAAAGATAAATGAGGATGATATTGTTTTTTAAATAGTAGTTAGCATGAGATTATATTTTTTAATTAAAAATGACTGACGGTCAGTCATTAAAAAATAGAAGGTGAGAGATATGAAAAATAAATCTTGGTTATATGTCATATTAACATGTATTTTTGAAGTCTTTTGGGTGTTTGGTTTTAATACAGCTCATACTTGGTGGCATTGGGTCATTATTGTAGGAGTTATCGCTGTTGATTTTCACTTCCTTTCTAAAGCGTGTGAACATCTTGCGACAGGGACAGTATATGCGGTGTTTGCTGGGGCTGGTACTGTAGGTACTTTCTTAATGGATGTTTTTCTTTTCGGTGGAAGTTTTAGTTTAGGAAAACTATTCTTCATTGTGATGGTTGTAGCAGGCGTTATCGGTTTAAAATTGGCTGATAATAAAGCAGAGACGGTGGAAGAAACTATGGAAGGAGCTGCTTAAAAATGGGTTGGTTTTTCGTATTTTGTGCTGCAATTAGTGAAATAGTCGGTGTGATAGGCCTTAAAATGTATAGTAAAGATAAGACGTTAGCAAATGGAGCGATTTATATAGGTGGATTTGCAACTTCCTTCGCATTTTTATACACATCTTTCTTGTTCTTACAAGTAAGTGTGGCTTATGCGGTTTGGATTGGCATTGGAACAGCAGGCGCAGTTTTATTAAATATGTTTCTGTTTGGTGAATCGAAAAGTAAGGCACGTTTGATTAGTGTAGCTCTTATCGTATGTGGAGTTACGGGATTAAAGGCTCTTTCATAAGAAATTGATATTAAATTTGAATCTCCTAACGATTTGTTGGGAGATTTTTATTATGAAAAGTGCACTATAATTGACAGTACAGCTAGTTATTTTATAAAATGAGTGACAGTCATTCAATACGCGTGTGAAAGGGTTTAAATGATGAATAAAAAAGAGAAAATTGTCTTTGCGGCTATTGAAGTGTTTCAGGAAAAGGGCGTTGAAAAGACGAAGATTTCTGATATCGTGAAGTTGGCTGGTATTGCGCAAGGAACTTTCTATTTATATTTTCCTTCTAAGTTATCTGTTATGCCTGCAATAGCAGAAGTGATGGTTGAGAAGATGATACTTGCAGTGAAAGAAAAAGTACAGAACGATGCGCCTTTTTCAAGTAAAGTTGAGCAGGTAATAGATGCAGTATTTAACTTTATAGCTGAATATCGTGAAATACAAGCATTAATGTATGCGGGCCTTGCATCTACTGAACATATAAAAGAATGGGAAGCTGTATATGAGCCTCTTTATATATGGCTAAGTGAATTTTTAAGTGAGGCAAAAGAATCAGGTGAAATTCGCGATTCAGTTCACGCAGAAAGAACAGCAAAGCTATTTATCGCCCTTGTTGAATCAGCAGCGGAACAAGTTTATTTATATGATCATAAAGATGATGAGCAAGTCGAGCTACAAAAGGCAGAAGTACTAGATTTTTTAACACATGCACTACATATAAAGAAATAGTAAGATGAACCTGTCTGAAAAGGTAGGTTCATTTCTGCGGAAAACTGAATGATAGTCATTCACCGTGTATTTATGTATGTGTGGAAGAATAGAGTGAAACTTTAATGAGTGGAGGGCATCTTCATTCATTATTAGCCCGCAAAGAGCAGGATAAAGAAAAAGCTTCTTGGGCATTATTTTTGAGAGGAACTTACGGGAAGAGGTGTTAAAAAGTGAAGAAACCGATAAAAGAACAAAAGATGGTATTGATCATTCTTTTGAGTAATATATTTATCGCTTTTTTAGGGATTGGATTAATCATTCCGGTTATGCCATCCTTTATGAATGATATGAATTTAACAGGAAAGACGATGGGCTATCTCGTTGCAGTATTTGCAATGGCTCAGCTTATTTCTTCACCTATTACGGGTCGTTGGGTCGATCTTTACGGTAGGAAGAAAATGATAATCATTGGATTATTTATTTTTGGTGTTTCAGAGCTTCTGTTTGGATTAGGAAAAGATGTGTGGATGCTTTATGCAGCGAGGGTGTTAGGCGGGATTAGTGCTGCGTTTATTATGCCGGGTGTTACGGCATATGTTGCTGATATTACATCTATTAAGGAACGTCCAAAGGCGATGGGATATCTTTCAGCGGCTATTAGTACCGGGTTTATTATAGGGCCTGGAATCGGTGGCTTTATTGCAGAATACGGTATACGTGTACCGTTCTTTGTGGCAGCAGTTATTGCTTTTGTCGCATGCGTGATTTCTATATTTATTTTGAAAGAGCCGTTAACGAAAGAAGAACTTGCAGAGATTTCCGCTAATACGAAAGAATCAAGTTTTATCGGGGATTTAAAGAAATCATTAAATCCAATGTATGCAATCGCATTTATTATTGTATTTGTACTCGCATTTGGATTATCAGCATATGAAACTGTGTTTAGCCTGTTCTCTGATCATAAATTTGGTTTCGCGCCGAAAGATATTGCTGCCATTATTACAATTAGCTCAATCTTTGGGGTAGTTGTGCAAGTATTTATGTTTGGAAAATTGGTAGACATGTTCGGTGAGAAAGTATTAATTCAAATATGTTTAGTTGTAGGAGCAGTGTTAGCATTCGTTTCAACTGTAGTCTTTAATTATTGGAGTGTACTTCTCGTTACGTGTTTTATTTTCTTAGCATTTGATTTACTTCGTCCAGCTTTAACGACATTTTTATCAAAATCAGCTGGAAAAGAGCAAGGATTCGTTGCTGGTATGAACTCAACGTATACGAGCTTAGGAAATATTGCAGGACCGGCGATGGGTGGAATATTATTTGATATAAATATTCATTATCCATATGCTTTCTCAGGTGTTGTTTTAATCGTTGGCCTCGGCATTACATTTATGTGGAGAGAGAAACAGCTAGCTCAAAGTTTTGCGAAGTAATGTAGTGAATAACGAAAAGCCTCTTACTATTTTTATGGTAAGGGGCTTTTCGTTTATAAACTTAATCCAAACCGCTTTAATTCAATAAATATTCCCTCTAATTGCTTTCCTTTATCCGTTAACGTGTACTCTACACGAGGCGGAACTTCTGGATATACTTTTCTCGTTAAAATCCCTTGTGCTTCCAATTCTTTTAGGCGAAGTGATAATGTTTTCGGACTAATCCCTTCCATTGATTTTTGTAAATCACTAAACCGTAATGTCCCTTCGATAAGAAGGTCACGAATAATTAAAAACGTCCATTTTGTACTAATTACGTCAAGAGTTTTAGCGATAGGACAAGGTATACCAGGTAAACCTTTCGTTAATACAACTGGATCTATATTGCTCATGGAAATAGCCTCCATAAAAATTTTTTGAATGAATTTGCTTTATAGTATCACAAAACTATCTTTTTGGTAACTATATGAAAAAAATATCACTACTTCCATAACGGAAGTTAATACATATACAATAGAAATACGAAATACAAAGGGTTTGTATGAGGAGGAGGTGATTTCCATGAGTATAAAAAAGTTGTTTGGGTTCTTTAGTTTTTTTGTCATTTGTATTGTGCTTGTAGCATGCGGCGCGGAACAAAAAACTGAAATCCAGTTATTAAAAGAAATGCCAAAGCCAAAAGCAATGACAATTGATCCTTCACTAAATAAAAAGGAAGCGACAGAAATCGTGCATGTAGCTCAGCGTTTTTACGCATTTTGGGATACAGGTAAAGAGGAGATTATTCCGCAGGCTGTTACGGGAAATTTCTTCGATAATACGTTGCCGAAAGGACGTCCACAAGGCATTGAAGGATTAAAGTTTGCAGCACAAAATTTTCGTAAAGTCGTTCCAAATATACATTGTGAGATTGAAGACTTATTAGTTGTTGGTGATAAAGTAACAGCTCGTCTTTCTTTTACAGGAACGCATAATGATAAGAAAATTAATTTTTTTGCAATTGATATTTTGCATGTGAAAGACGGAAAGATAACGGAAGATTGGCATTTAGAAGATAATCTTACGCTGAAGCAGCAACTCGGCTTAATAGCTGAAGAGTAGATCATATAAGGGAGAGAAAAGTGATGAAAAATATTTTTATTATAAATGGACATGAAAAATACGGTACGAAAGAAGGACGATTAAATAGAACGTTAGTAGATTATATGGTAACCGTATTAAGCGAGAATCATCATGTGAAAACAACAACGATTCAAGATGGCTATAGTATTAAGGAAGAACAAGAGAAGTTTTTATGGGCCGATGTTGTGATTTATCAAACACCAATTTACTGGTTTAGTGTACCGGGATTATTTAAAACGTATATGGATGAAGTATATGAATATGGCTTGTTCTTTAAAGGTGCAGATGAATACGGAACAGGTGGTTTATTAAACGGGAAGCAGCATATGTTTTCTACAACTTGGAATGCACCTGAAAAAGCATTCGGAGATAAGACGAAGTTCTTTGAAGGAGAAAGTTTAGAATCAGCGCTTAGTCATTTACATCGTGTGCAGAAGTTTATTGGTATGAGTCCGTTAAAGAGCTTTGCATGTTATGATGTGGTAAAAAATCCGGATATTGAGAAATTTTTGATGGACTTGAAGAATCATTTGGCTGAAGTAATTTAATAATAGTTTGCATCTTTGTGCGTAAGAAGGTTCATCTTTTAAAATGTAAAAGAAGGTACTACTAAGAGTGTAGTACCTTCTCTTGCATTCATAAAAATTGCTTAGTTTTTCTTAGCTTAAAGTCTTCATAAGCGGCATTTAACCTTTTATGAAATACGTTGAAAATCTTTACTCAAACAGGACTGTTTTAGTTTTTTTGATTGTATCAAATATTTAATATCAGAGATGTTATCATATGAAAGCTGAATATGATAATAGTTAATATACTCAAATAATGCAAAAACATAAACAAATAGTGCGAATGATAGCCCGCTTAAAGGTAAATGGGGATACCAAATTAAAAAATCAATAATAAACATACCAAGTCCTGTGATAATCAATCCTATATTTATCTTTTTTAGTCTTTTTAAACATTGAATGATCCAAATAGGCGTAACAGATGTTTTCTCTTTTTTTAGTCGTTTCCACTTTACGTACCAGTAAACCGTCCCTTGTAGTAAGAGAAACTCTAAAAGAAGAAATGAGACCCAAAAAGAGTATAGGGAATATAAATGTAATGTAGGATAAGCATAATTAAGTAAGTAACTTGTAAAAATAAAAGTAATGACTGAAAATAACTCACCTGTGTATAGATAGGAAAGCCTTTTTTCTAGGTTGCTTTTCATAGTTAGTCTCCTTTTATAAAAAACTTCGCATTTTAACGCAGGGATGGCTGTATCCATAACTTTGCAAAATTCGCCCAACCGAATGAATCAATTGTTACGTTTTTTAAAGAAGAAGGATATGTTTTTCTTTTTAAAACGTGATAGTTAAATAAAATGATGTGCTCTGCTTGTAAAAACTCTTCAATCTCATACATGAGTTCATAACGCTTTTCTTTATTTTCCTCTAGTAAAAATGTATCTAGCAAACAATTAATTTGTTTTTCATAGTGCGGGTCCATAAAGCGATTTACGAAGCAACTTTTATTTTTAAATATATTTAAGAATGCAAGTTCATGATCTGCAGCAAATACCTCTCCCATTAAAATAATATCGGCGTGTTTATCGATAGAACGATCCATATAATCTGAAACGAGAAATGGATGGAGCTCTACTTGTATACCTAAACTATCACAACATTCTTTTAGGAAATGTGCGTCATTTGCACTATCTTTAAATGCGAAGAAGTAAATATGTATCGTTTCTCCATTATAGGTGCTCTTTTTCAAATACCCTTTTGCTTTTTCTAAAGAGTAGGATCTTCCCTGAGCTTGGCGGCTTCTTTCAGGGAAAAAGCTTGATGCAGCAATTGTTCGTCGCCCCTCTATATTACGAAGTATCGTTTCAACATCATATATTTCTCTCCAAGCTTTACGAAAGTAAATGTCGTGGTGGGGACCAGGTTTTGTAAAGTTGAAGCTAGCATAAATACAGCCTATTTCTTCTATTTGTATGTCATGTCTTTCATTTTCATTCTCATTTGGTAATTCATAATCAGAATGTATTTTCACATGATCTGGAATACGCCAAAACTCAATGCGGTCTAGTAATGCACGCTCTTTGAAATAATGCGTGAAAGCTTCGAGCACTATATTATCTTCAGAGTAATGAGCAAGTTTGAAAGGTCCAGTACCTATGTAGTGATGATTCTGGATACTAGCATCACGCGGTAAAATCGCGAGTTGCATGGAACTTACATAGTGTAAGAAAAATAAATTTGGTTTTGCTAAATGGAATCGAATTTGCAGTGGTGATGGTGTTTCAATTTGAACAATTTCTTCTGTTAACCATTCGAAAGGAGATTGAACTTGTTTTAGTCTTTCAAATGAAAATTGTACATCTGTAGAAGTTAGAGCAGTTTCGTTATGAAAATGTATATCTTTTCTTAAATGAAACGTCCACGTAAGCCCGTCTTCGCTTAATTCCCACGTATGTGCAATGTGTGGTTCCATTTTTTCAGTAACATCATTATAAACGACTAACGTATCAAAAATTTGACTAGTAAGATGGCTCTCCGTAGTTACAGCCACAAAAGCAGGATCTAATGGGAATATCTTTCTTGATATAGGAATCTTCAATATGTCGTACATATCATTTGAAGGTTTGTATCCAAAATGATGATGTAGTTTGTTTTCTATTTTTTTTTGAAGCGCAAGAGGAAGGGGTTCTTTTAAAAGAAGAAAGACATCTTTTAATTTTTCTTGTGCTAATAAGTCATCTGAATAAGATTCAATTGCTTCTATTAAAGTATGTGAAAATATAATTTCTGATTTATTCCCGCGGCCTCGCCCTGGGGTCCAGTGAATTAATTGTTCCTCACTCATTTTCTTTAATAAAATCTTCACGTTTTTCGTACTGCAATATAAAATATCCGCTAATTCTTGTAAGCTATTTCGTATATGTTGTTGATCTTGTGCATGTAGCCTTAGTCTAATGTAATAGTCCATAATTTTCATATGTATACACTTCCTTCTATAATAAAGTGAAACTTTAATCAGTGGGGGGCATCCCCCACTGATTATTAATTGAACCAATCGGGCTTTTACGGGCAGTTGATCCCCACCTAACTTCTTTGCTTTCGCTGAATTTTGAGGTGGGGGTCTTAATACCCGTTAATGCGGGATAAAAGGGGAAACTCTTTAGAATATTCTAACCTTTTTCTTCCTCTTTTTCAAAGTAAAATGAATAAGCATAAGGAGGGGGAAACAATGGGATTTTGGAGTATGCACCGAAATATAAAAATTAGAATTATAACTTCGTTTTTAACACGCACTGTATCCACAATGATTTTTCCATTTATGGCGATTTATTTTTCAATAAAATTAGGTAGTGCGATTGCTGGTGCTTTATTACTTATCAATGTGCTAGCTTCATTAATTATTGGTTTATATGGTGGGTATGTTGGAGATCGACTCGGTCGTAAAAAAGTAATGATTATTGGTCAAAGTATACAAGCCGTTTCCATTGCTTGTATGGGAATTGCAAACTCAGATTACGTAGATTCACCGTGGCTAACATTTGTGTTTATGTTAGTGAATAGCTTAGGGTCTGGACTTATGAACCCAGCGACTGAAGCGATGTTAATAGATGTGAGTACACCTGAAAATAGAAAGGTTATGTACAGCATTAACTACTGGGCTATTAACTTATCAATTGCGATTGGAGCAATATTTGGTGGATTATTATTTGAAAATTATAGATTACAATTGTTTATCGTATTAACGGCTGTTGCGGTCATTACTTTATATGTGATGGCTGTATATATGGAAGAAGTGTATGTGGTACGAAAAACAATGGAGAAGAAAAATGTATTAAAAGATATGGCAGATAGTTATAAAGTCGTGATGAAAGATAGAGCATTTTTAATTTTTTGTGCAGCGAGTATATGTACATTATCTTTAGAGTTTCAAATTAATAATTATCTAGGAGTACGTTTGCAGAAGGAATTTGAAACGGTGCACTTTTTATTCGGAAATGGTTTTACGTTTGATTTAACAGGTATTCGCATGCTCAGCTGGATTTCAGCAGAGAATACAATTTTAGTTGTGCTATGTTCAGCGCTTCTTATTAAAATGCTGAAAAGCTTCAATGATTTGAAAATCTTATATGTAGGTTTATTCATTTACACGATTGGATTTACAATACTCGGAACGAGCAATAGCTTATGGATTTTATTAATTGCAGGGCTTTTCCAAACGGTAGGCGAGATGATGTATGTGCCGGTTCGTCAATCTATAATGGCAGATATGGTGCCGGATGAGGCGAGAGGTTCTTATATGGCGATAAACGGAATGGTCTTTCAATTTGCGAAAATGAACGGTGCATTAGGGGTTATGTTAGGTTCATTTATTGCCTCTTGGGGCATGAGTGCTCTATATTTTATCGTTGGTATGAGCAGTATTTTATTATTTATGAAGGCGATTGGGAGAGAGAAGTATGAGGACGAGAGGGAGGTTTCTCAGATTGGATAAAACTATATGAAAAGCGAACCAGTTATACTGGGACTCGCTTTTTATATAGTTTTTAGAACGGATCAACTTCAGCTAAATTTGGAGTAGTGCTAGGCTGTAGTAAAAGATTTTTTAACGTTCCTACTTCAGAAAGAGCTACTAATATGTAGCCACTAATAAGTACAATAAGCCCGATAACGCGTAATGTTTGTAGGGTCACTTCACGATTATTCGTTTCCGTAGGATTTTGGGGCGTTGAAGGTGGATTGTTATTCATAATAGGGCTCCCATCTGTTTATTTTATATGTGCGAAATCATTATTTAACGTATGGATAGGAATTGTATAGTCATTTTCACTATATGAGAAATGCCTATGAATAGTGATTAGAAATTTTAGGACGAGAAAAGAGGCTGTGTTGTGTACAGCCTCTTTTTTATCAAAATGAGGAAATTCGTTTCTTCGTTTTTCGTACAATAATAAATTTGATCCAGAGTAACCCGACAATCATAATGATAAGACTATGTAGAAATTGTCCTGTGGCAACAAGTACAACAGCCGAAAAAACGATTAATTGAATGCTTATTAAGATGGAAATTAAGCTGAGAAATTGATTCATTCTTTCTTCAGTAGTAATCGGATATAATGCTACAATAATATTTCCCGAAAAATATTTCCACAGAGAACGAAGCTGCATAGAAATCATATATAGCACGACATAAGCAATAGCACCTTTTACGTATATATTCGGAATAAAATATAGGGTGAAAGCACCGATTAACCCTAAGCGAATATATATACCGAAATAATCATTACCACGTAAAAACGCTAGTGTATGTAAATAGAAGAACGTTGCTTGTTTTTTATGTAATATAGGTTCAATCCAATTTGTAAGCCATTTTCTTTTGTTTACTTGTTTTTTTAACTGCGGAACATCGGTGAAGATGCTAGCAAATTGATAAAAGCGTATGTCTATTTTTTCTTCTTGCTCGATTATGTAATCCCACGGTATTCGTTTTGTAGGTTGTTTTTTCGTATATAGAAGTAGGAAAGCAAGAAGTAAGAGTAATCCGCCTAATACGATCACATTTGCTGTATAAAACAGCATGTAAATGATAAGTGCGTTACAAGCAATACGAATGATAAGCCATATGTTTTTTTCATGACTATCACGCCACATCCAGTGTATGTACATGTTCCAAGCTTTCGTAATCATTAAAACTATAAAGATTGTACATAAAAAAGGTACAGTTAATTGTAATGATTGCATGGCAAGCGGTACAATAATAAGGAACGTAAATATAAGCGGGAAAAGCTGAATGATGTAATTATATAGAAGAGATTTTTTAAAATAGGATGTTAATTTCTCTTCTAGTGCTAGTAAATAGACGGCGTCAGGTTTTTGAATAAATGTGCGAATTGGGCATCTCGTTATAATGAGTGTAAGTACGATTGTGATGAGTAATAAAGATATTCCTTTAGAAGGATCCGTTTTAAGAAACTTGGCGTAATAATATGCACCTACACATGAGACGAAGATGAAGCTATATAGTAAACCGTTAATCATACGTACAAAATATGTGATGGCATTTTGAATATGTTGTTGAAAGCGAGAGCTCCATAGTGATTCGATTGACATGTTTTTCACCTCTTTTTTCTATTATATATGTTTTATTAAGCAAAAAACGAGCAAATTGCGTTACGCAACTTGCTCGTTTTTCTTTTCTTTATTTTTTTTCTGATCACGATTCATTAATGGATAGAAGGCAAAGCCAATTACGAATAAACCAATTCCGAGAAGGAATGTTTTAATATCGGATGCGCCTGTTTTAATAACCCATAGTGCATAGCAAAGTGCGATCATTGCGACTATGCCATCTGTAATTCTTGCCCGCATTTCATTTTTATACGTTTCACCAGTTGCGACTAGCTTTAACTGGAAGATTGGTGAAACGAGATATGGAATGAGATAGGCCAGTGTTGATACGGTAATAACGAATGTATAAGCTTCCGCAATTGTTCCTGATAATGTTGAGAATAAGAACACTTGCGACATAATGTTTGTTAATCGTAGTGAATGAATCGGACTTCCTTTTTTATTTGTTTTTGCGAAGAAGGAAGGGAAGAAACCTTCTTTTGCTGCTTGATAAGGTACTTCTGAGCTTAATAAAATCCAGCCTAATATGGAACCGAATAGGGAAGTAAGAGCAAGTAATGCCATAAGTTTCCCGCCGCCGTGACCCATTGCAGCGTTTAATGCATCTGCTAATGGACGTTCAGAAGCTTGTAATTTGTCAACGTGAAGTACACCCATTGTTAAAATTGTAATTCCTAAATAAATTGCAACTGTTATTAGTAAACCAGCAACAGTCGCACGTTTTACCGTTTTGGGAGAGGTAGCTCGGTTTGATAAAAGAACGGCTGATTCAATCCCGATAAATGCCCAAAGCGTTGTAAGAGCCGCCAAATTTACTTGTGAAAGGAGGCCGTGTGATACGCCTTCTTTATCGATCATTGGTGTGTACCATTGTCCAAATTTTGAAGCTTCGAACGCAAATAACGTAACGACGATGAATAGAAGGAATCCAGTCACTTTCGTTGTTGTTGCTAAGAAGTTTAGCTTCCCAGCTCCGCTTACACCGTTTGTTAAAATCAAATGTGTTCCCCAAAGTAAGATGGAACAAATAGTAAATGTAATTAGTTTTCCAACTTCTATATTGAAAGAGCCAATTGAAAATAGTAGTCGTGTATCTTTCATAATTGGGAAGAAGAGCGATAAATATCCCGCGAAAGATGTAATAATGGCAACGTTACTTGCCCAGTTTGCAACCCAATATCCCCATACCATGCTGAAACCAGCCATTTTCTTTCTTTTTGGTGTTGAGAATAAAGCATATGCATGACTTTGTGGTCCTGTCGTTAAATCAGGACGACGAATTGCTAAATTACCGAAAACAAGAGCTAGCATTAAAACACCAAACCCTGTTGTTAACCAAGCTAAAGTGACACCGAGTGGGCTAGCTGTTTGTGCCAACGTACTTGGTACCATGAAAATACCAGCGCCAACCATGTTACCGACAACGAAAGCTGTTAGTACCCAAAAGCCCCATTTTTTTTGCTGCATAGAAAATACCTCCAAAGTTAGTATAACCAAGTCAAGCGAGGAGATATGTATGTCTTCCCGAGTCAGGAAGAGAAGTCTCAAACAAAACAAAAAAAGCACGTAATCTGCCGCTACATGCTTTCTATCTTATAAGAAACCCACGACATACCTCTCGATAGCTCTCCACAAACGAAACGTTTGTGACAGTTCTGCACTTATTAAATGCAGACCCAGCAAGCGTGCATGGTGGACACGACTTACTTCGGCAACCATTCCTTTCTCATTCACTCATCAATGCCACTACATCTCCTGAAATGATACTCTTAATGATTGCAACCTCTACCTCACCGAGATACGAATGAGGATTTATGTATTAAATTAACATGTTTAAGAGTAACAAATGTATTTTTATACGTCAATGGATATGGTAATAATCAGATTATAGGGAAGAGTTTGTGATTAAAAGTGAGAGGGATTGTTATACAATATTTGAATTTTCGTAATATAATACATGTTATTAGTGCTAGAAGATTGAGAAGGGGATGAAGTATATGTCTGTATGTAATAAAAATTCCGTAATAGGTGTACTAGATTCAGGGGTCGGGGGATTAACAGTTGCTAGTGAGATTATGCGTCAATTGCCTAAAGAGAGCATTTACTATATTGGTGATAATGAGCGTTGTCCGTATGGGCCAAGAAGTGTAGAGGAGGTACAATCTTTCATATTTGAAATGGTTGAGTTCCTCAAACAGTTTCCATTAAAAGCTCTAGTGGTAGCATGTAATACTGGTGCAGCTGCTGCATTGACTGATTTGCAAGAAGCACTTTCCATTCCAGTTATTGGCGTTATACATCCGGGAGCAAGAGCTGCAATTAAAGTGACAAAGAAAGGGAAAATAGGGGTAATTGGAACTGTAGGTACGATAAAATCTAACATGTACGAAAAAGCATTACACGAGCTTGATACATATTTGGAAGTGCATAGTCATGCGTGTCCGACTTTAGCTACAGTTGTAGAAAATCACTTAGAAGATACAGCATATGTAACGCAGCAAGTGAAACAAGCTTTACTGCCATTAACGAAAGAAGATATAGATACGTTAATTCTTGGGTGTACGCATTATCCACTTTTAGAGTCCTATATAAAAAAGGAGTTAGGAGAGGCTGTGACAATTATTAGCTCTGCAGAAGAAACAGCGATAGAGTTAAGCACAATTTTACAGCATAAAGGAATTTTGTCTGACAATCTTAATCCGAAGCATCGATTTTTTACAACAGGCTTTGTTTTATCGTTTGAACATATTGCTGAGCGTTGGCTAGGGTATCAAATTTCTGTAGAATGTGTGAATTTACCTATAAAAAATGCTCGTATCTGTAACTAGGCTTTATTAAAGTACTTTTTGTTCAATAAATTAGGTTAGTTGCATAAGAAGGAAAAAATGAACTTTTAATTGAAATGATTAAGGCCATTTCAATTAAAGGAGAGATTTGATTATGGAATTATCAAGGTCTCAACTATTTGCTTTAGAGTATATTTCAAAATATGCAGAGAACGAAAAAAGCGGGGCTAAAGCAACAATTAATCATATACTTAAAATGTCTAATATTACAGATGAAATATTTGAAGAAGCTGTCGCTAATTTAAAATCTCATGCAAAGATCGCTTTACACTTTCATCCAGACAGACTAGATTCGAATATGAAAAATATTGCCGAAGCGCTGTTTGAGCAAGGAATATATAAAAGTCAGTTTGAAACATTGCTATCTAACGGAAGCGTGTCTGCTTATCCTGGTGGTGAACGTGACCTTTGGGAAAAGAGAATATTTGGAGGGGCATATCAATTGGAGGGCGTAACGAATAATCAACGGCCAAAGTATGGAGCACTAAATTTGATGTTACATCCAGATGGGTCTGCTCCGCGTTTTGGATCATGTTATTTTCTCTTATCTCCAAAAGTTTCTTTGCGCTCTACATATACGTATTTAGATTCGCATCAAAATCCAAAAGAAAAGGGGACTTATGAGGAGTTTGATATGATTTTAGCTGCTCTTTTGGAAGATGCATTCGTAAGAGAGTGTGCAATTGGTGAAGGGAATTTGACTCCAACAAGATTAATTAATCAGTTACTGGCTAACCTGGAAAGGCCGTTTATAGATCTCGTAAACAAAGGGTCAGCCCGTAACCTTAACCATTATATTGAAGCACAGATTCATGGAGATATTTCTCTTAAAGAAGACGTGGAAGCGCTTGTTGTAGATCCTTCATTTAAGGGTACGGATGTAGGGAGAACTTTAGAAGGAATTTGCCTAAAGTATTCTATTGATTTGTATTGGCACATGGGTTTTGTACTTATGGTAGATGAAGTTCCAATGGATTTTAGAGGTTCAAAAATGCCATCTTTAGCAAGACGTATTGCACGGAATAATTGTATCGATGCAAATATAATTGGCTCTGCTGTAGTGGATTTGAAACGCAATCCATTATCTTGGAGTGATCGTGGAACTTATCAAGAAGTGCTTCAGGAATTAAAATTATTATGGCATGTTTTAGTTCGATTTGGAAAACCAAATAGGAAGCAGAACTAAATACCCCGTTTTTTTGGAAGTATCTATATAAAAAGAAGCTGATCTAAAATTAGACCAGCTTCTTTTTATAAGATTAAACTAAGTTTAATACAGT